>NZ_BAABMI010000058.1:0-35343 GCF_054785195.1 Secundilactobacillus muriivasis
ACGTAAAATCCCCATCAAGCACTTGAATCATGTGTTTGATGGGGATTTTGGAGTTTCTGGTGAATAATTCAGGTTAAATGTTGTTAATTTAATTTTTGTCGATATTGCAGTTGCTCTAGTTGCTTTAACTCTAAAACGTCATTTAAGCCGAAAAATACGGTGGTCTATCATACCGTTTAGTTTTCTATTAGCACCCTGGATAATGGTTTTCTATTCCGATACCGTTATTCTGCCGCTTATTGCGCTAGAACTCTTTGCGCTACACAATTTAATTACCCAGAACGCTTCTGCTTCAAATGCACAACTTAAATTAATCGGTAGTGGTGTTCTTTTAGGCTTCAGCGCTTTTTTTGCCTATAGTTTTAAACCTAGCACCATTATTTTGACGATTGCCATCGTGATTGAACTTTTAATCAGCCTACTTTTCCCATTTAATAAGGCCACTCTTACTGCAAAAATCAAAAATCGAATGACACTTATTTCTGCTGTAACGGTTCTTGCTTCGTTCGGTCTAGCAATGGGCGTAACTCAAATTTATACCAGTCAGCAACACATCATGTTCGTGAATAAGAAAGGCGCGTTACAACCAAGTCACTTTATTTTGATGGGCATGAATTCACAATCTGGCGGTCGCTTCTCCGGCGCCGACTATGACTATAGCCTTAAACACGCCCAAACACCTGCCACTCAAAATCGTGCTAACTATGCGTTAATCAAAAAACGTTTGACGAACTTTGGCGTCATGGGTTATCTCAAATTTTTAATCGAAAAAAACTATCATAATACTAGTGATGGCACTTTAGGGTGGTCCGATGATAACCAATTTTCCGAACCAGCCTTAACCCCACACGCATTTGTGCGCTCATTCTTTTATCAAGAAGGTAGTCGCCGAAGCATCTACTTCGTCGCTGCGCAACTAGTCTGGATCAGCATTATGTTTGGCACCCTTTTCAGTCTGTTTGATTCCTCACTCTTTGCACGCATCTTACGACTCTCGGTATTAGGAACACTCTTATTCTTACTCATTTTCGAAGGTGGTCGTTCCCGATACCTGATTCAAGCCTTTCCGATGATTTACATGCTGTCCATTATTGGCTGGACTCAGCTCATCACTTACCTCAAAAATCAGCAATCAGTAACTGCTAATCTAACACAGTTTAGTGCAGCCCTTCGACACGCAATGTTGAAGTAAACGCGATCGCCAACAATAGACTCGCCTAACAACCATCTGAATTAACTATTATCTCATTTGCAAATTGCGCCATTTCCGCTAAAATAGGACTAACATTAACCTTGTCAGCGCTACCAGCCGGCAACTTAAACTCACACAAAGGACTGATCACTTGTCACACAAAACCAAGTGGCGTACGATTTCGATCGCCATTTACATTATCTTTGTCATCGTTGCCGTTAGCCTGAAACTATTGACCCCCGCTCGAGTGGGCCTATCTTGGAGTATCTTCTGGTACATTGCCGTTGCGGGCTTTTTATACTACTTCTACTTCAAAAACGTGGCCTATCAAGAGGTTATCTACTACGCGCGCGAACTTCACTTGAGCCGTAGCGACTTAGAAGCCATCGTGCCGGACCGAAAAAATACGGCTGAAGTCCCTGACCCAGACCACCCCAACATCTTCAGTCCACTGGTTCAGGTGCCGCTGGAAATCATTAATAAACTCACAACCGAACTCGAAAAACGGGCCAAAGATGCCCAAGTAACACCGTTCAAATAATCTCGTGTTCACCCGATTCCGCCCAATACCTTGGAGGTGTGTCCGATGTCGCCTGATCGTCACTGGTTACTCAAATTGAAGCGCAAAGCCGGCCTGATTCGAGGGCTGGCGCTACTGGTTGCCGTGATGGCGGTGATTTTATTTGTGCAACACCAATTGATTAGAGAAATTTTAGCCTTAGTGGTTAGTGGTGCTGGGCTGTGGTTAGCTTGGTGGTTGAAGCGGTTGTTGCGGGAAATGAAATGATGCTTAAAACAGGTGTCCTTAGCGGGAATGAGTCTCGCTGAGGGCACCTGTTTTTTGGTTGTTTGGGATTACTTGATTGCCATTATATCGCGGTAGTGCCGACGTGCACTACTATTACGTTAGTTTCGACGTCTATTTGGATGTCGCTTCTCGGTATTTAGCAGCAATAAATCCACGCCTACGTAAACCACATTCTGGCAACCACGCCGAAACGTGCTCCACGAAACTGAGAGCTGCACGTAAGGGGACTTCAGTAAAACCACTCAAAACCCGAGCGCTTTCACTGAAGTCCCCTTACGCTCCGCTCTCAACCCGTTTCGTTCCGCACTCTATGCTCTACTCCCATAAGTCATCGACTTCTTCAACCAAGCCAAATTCTGCGGATCCGGTCCTACCCGCTTGCCTTGGTCCAGCTTTGCGATTGCCTGCATCTCGTCTTCATCCAAACCAAAAGCGAAGATGTCGCGGTTTTGGGCAACGCGTTCTTCGTGAATTGACTTTGGAATCACAACTTCTTCGCGTTGAATGTGCCAGCGGAGGATGGCTTGTGCTGGGGTCACATTGTGAGCCGCTGCGATTTTAGCAATCACTGGGTCGCCTAAGGCATTGTTCTTACCGCCACCTAATGGACTCCAAGCTTCATGCTGGATGCCCTGACTTTCCAAGTAGGCGTGGAGTGCCGTCTGCTGGAAGTAAGGGTGGGTTTCGATTTGGTCGATCATGGGTTTGATTTCCGTTTGGCTCATCAGGTCTTCGAGTTGGTTTTGCTCGAAGTTAGACACGCCAATGTTTTTGATCTTACCCTCGCGGTACAGGTCTTCCATAGCCTTCCAGGTGTCAACGTAACCCGGTGCTGGCCAGTGGATCAGGAGCAAATCAAGGTAATCGAGGCCTAACCGCGCCATTGATTCGCCAAAGGCCTGCTTGGTTTCATCGTAACCCCGCACGTTATTCCACAATTTAGTGGTCACAAATAGCTCACTGCGGTCCAAACCGCTTTCCTTGATGGCTTCACCCACCCACTGCTCGTTACCGTAGTAGGCCGCTGTATCAATGTGCCGGTAACCGGCTGCCAGCGCCCACTTAATTGAATTTTTCGTATCTTCGGCGTTATCGACTTGGAACACACCTAACCCAAGTTGGGGAATCGTGTTGCCGTTCGCTAACGGAATCTGAGGAATATCATTATGCATCTCAATCATCCACCTTTCACTGTGTTATGTACTACTTCGTTCATCGAGCTTAAACGAAATGAACTCACTAGCCGGCGCGGTTGTCGGCGTCAACAAGTGGGTCATCCCGCGCTGCCCCATTTCGTAAAATGCCTGGGTAATGCTGGTCAACTGTGGCCGCACGATTTTAACCAGTTCAGTGCCATCAATACTCATGATGGCCAACTGTTCCGGCACCTTCAAGCCAAAGTTCTGCGCTTGATTCAACACCCCAATCGCCGCCATATCACTGGTGCCAATCACGGCCGTCACTTCCGGATCATGCCCGAATTCAGCCATCGCGTTAAACCCATCCTGATACGTAAACAACCCCGGTTTGATCCAATCATCGCTCACAGTCAACTGTGCCGCCTTCATGGCATCCCGATAACCGGCAACCCGTTGCTGACCAATGTAGGAATTCACGTCCATCGCCACCAACCCAATTCGCTGGTGACCCTTTTTGATCAGGTAGTCAGTTGCCTGATAACCGATCTGATAGTCATCCGACGCGGTAAAAGCGAGTTTATCGCCCTTAAACGAGGTCGACAGGTATCGGTGCGGAATCCGTGAATTTTCTAGTAACGCTAAATTGGCATCCGTTAATTGAACCGCTAGCACCAAGATGCCCATCACCGAGCGACCGATCAACGTCCGCAACGCCCGGGTCTGCAGATCACCTTCGTCTTCAGCGTATAAAATCATCACGCTGAGATCGTGCTTAAACGCCACTGACTGGATGCCTTCAATGATCTGATTAGAGAAGTTAGTCTTGGTACTCGACACGATCACGCCGATCACCTGACTCTTTTGGGTCACTAGTTCCACGGCACTGGTATTTTTCCGGTAGCCTAGTCGATCAGCAGCTTCGCGAACCCGCGCTGCCGTCTTGTCAGAGTAAAACCCAGCCTTGTTAGCGAGCACGCGCGAAACCGTTGCAATCGAGACATCGGCCTCAGCCGCAACGTCCTTAATGGTGACTGTCATCACAAACCCTCCTTTCACAAAATACTTGATAGTCTCTATTTTAGCATAGTTTCGCCTTTTAATTTACGTAAACGTTTGTGTTATTGATAACTAGCCATTGTAAACGTTTGCGTAAATTCAAATAACGTGTTAGGCTCTGTTTTGTAATCGGTTACAATTAAGTTTAAGGAGGCGTTCCCAATGAACGCAAAACCCATTAGTCAGGCTGACGAGGTTCCCGACCGCCCAACAGCCCATTCTGGTTTACCGACACTCAAGTTATCAACCATTTTCGCCATGACCTTCGGCTTCTTCGGCGTTAACATGGCCTTTTCACTCCAATCGTCACAGATGAGCCGGATCTTCTCAACCATCGGTGCTAACCCCAACAAGCTCGGCTGGTTCTTCATCCTACCACCGCTAGCGGGCATGGTCGTTCAACCCTTGATTGGCAAATATTCCGACCAAACCTGGAACCGGTTCGGTCGCCGGATGCCCTACTTACTCATCGGCGCGCCAGTTGCCGCGTTAGTCATGATTCTCTTACCCAACGCCGGTTCCTTTGGCTTTGGTTTCGGGTCGCTTGCAGCCCTATTATTTGGTGCAATTGCTATTTTATTCATGGACCTTTCGTCCAACGTCTGCATGCAGCCCTTCAAGATGATCATCGGCGACATGGTCAACGAGGATCAAAAGGACCTCGCTTGGTCGTGGCAACAATCATTTTTTAACTTCGGTGGCGTGTTGGCAACCCTCGCCCCATTCATTTTAGCCGCAATTGGGATCGCCAACGTGGCGCCCAAGGGTGAAGTGCCAATGACCGTCAAACTGGCCTTCTACATTGGTGCCGCCATTCTGTTGATCACCGCCGGCTACACGATCTGGTCGGTTCACGAATACGATCCAGCAACCTACGCGGCCTACCACAACATCGACACCACGATTCAAAAACCACAACCAAGTTTGTGGCAACTCGTTAAAACCGCGCCGAAGTCCTTCTGGGAAATCTCCTTCGTTCAGCTCTTCGTCTGGTTTGCGATTCAGTACCTCTGGACTTACGGTACCGGCGCAATTGCCTTCAACGTTTGGCATACCAGCACGCCGTCATCCGCTGGTTACCAAGCAGCCGGTAACTGGTTCGGTATTTTAACCTGTGTTGAATCCCTAGCTACCATGGCTTGGGGCTTGTTGGTGCTGTCCCGCACCAACCCATCATCCCGGAAACTGTGGTACCGAGTTGGCTTGGGCGCTGGTGGCGTTGGCCTGATTTCAATTTTCTTCATTCACAGCCAACTGCTGCTGATCATCCCGTTCGTTTTAATTGGCATCGCCTACCTCACCCTGCAGGTACAACCATTCTCCATCTTTACGGAATCCTTGCACGGTGAAAACGAAGGCGCCTATCTGGGCCTGTTCAACTGCAGTATTTGCCTGCCCCAAATCGTGGCTTCGCTCTTTAGTTTCTGGCTGTTCCCATTGCTTGGTCAATCGATGCCGCACATGATTTTAGTGGCTGGCGCCGTGATGTTGCTTGGGGCAGTGGCCGTTGGGTTGATCCACCCACGGTTATCATAAATGCGGTACACTTAACTTAGAATTCATCAGGAGGCTATTTCACATGACAAAACGTTGGTTTCAAGATTCAGTGATCTATCAGGTTTATCCTCGCAGTTTTCAGGACAGCAATCACGATGGTATCGGTGATTTAAACGGCATCAAGAGCCGCTTAGACTACCTCAAAAAGCTAGGTGTCGATGTCTTGTGGCTCTGCCCAATTTACAAATCCCCCGATAAAGATAACGGCTATGATATTGCCGACTACGAAGCGATCCAACCGGCTTATGGCTCAATGGCTGACTTCGATGCGCTATTGGCTAGTCTGCACGAAAAGGGCATGAAACTGTTGATGGACTTAGTGGTCAACCACACCTCCGACCAACACAAGTGGTTCCAAGAAAGTAAGAAGTCTAAGGATAACCCCTACGCCGATTATTACATCTGGCGCGATCCCGTTGACGGTCACGCCCCCAACAACTGGGGCTCCTACTTCAGCGGTTCGACTTGGACCTACGTCCCTGAACGTGGCCAGTACTACTTGCACTTGTTTGCGCCAGGTCAACCCGATTTGAACTGGGCCAACCCCGCCGTTCGTCAAAGCGTTTATTCATTAATGCGTTTCTGGTTGGATAAGGGTGTTGACGGCTTCCGGATGGACGTGATCAACCTGATTTCGAAACCAGACGGCTTACCAGACGCCCCTCAAGCACCAGGCGCTGAGTACGGCGACGTCCAAGCAGTGGTCGCTGATGGGCCAAAGCTCAACGACTACCTCCAAGAAATGAATCGCGAAGTGTTATCTAAATACGACGTGATGACCGTCGGCGAAATGCCAGGCTCAACGCCAGAAGACGCCATCCAATATACCAACTTGGACGGCAGCGAACTCAACATGGTCTTCCAATTCGAACACGTTTCCCTGTCCCCTAACCCAGACGCCCGCTTCGGTAAGTGGAACGATCAACCCGTTAAACTCCCCGAACTGAAGCAAGCGCTGGGTCGCTGGCAGACTGCGCTAGACGGCAAAGGTTGGAACAGTCTCTACTGGAACAACCACGATCAACCACGTGCCGTTTCGCGTTTCGCCACTGATGATGAACGTTACCGGGTTCGGGCAGCCAAGATGCTGGGCACCACGCTGCATTTGCTACAAGGCAGCCCCTACGTTTACGAAGGCGAAGAACTTGGCATGACCAACGTGCACTACACCAGCTTGGATCAGTATGAGGACCTCGAATCCTTGAACGCGTACCACCAATTCGTTGACAAGGAAAAGGCCGTCTCCGCTGACCAAATGCTGCGGTGGCTCTCGCCAATTTCTCGAGACAACGCCCGGACGCCAATGCAGTGGGATGACACCGCCAACGCCGGCTTCACCGATGGCCAACCATGGTTCGCGTTGAATCCAAACTACCCAACCATCAATGCCAAGGCTGCGTTAGCTGATCCCGATTCCGTCTTCTACTACTACCAGAAGTTAATCGCCATTCGTCACCAAAGCGACCTCATCAAGTTCGGTGATTTCGAACTCTTGGATGCCGATGACGCTGAAGTCTTCGCCTACCGTCGTCACTATAACGGCCAGACGTTGCTGGTCATCAGCAACTTCACGAGCGACACACTTAACCGCCATTACGACCGCCCTAGCGAGGCTAAGGTGTTAGTCGGTAACTACGATGATGACGCCGGCGAGACGTTACGGCCTTATGAAACTAAGGTTTATCAGTATTGAGTTTAATTGGACTGCTAACGCTTTAGCGGTCCTTTTTTATTGTCGTTTGTATCCAGCGTAAGCATGCTTCTGTTTAGTCTGTGAAGTGCGTAAACTGTCGATTCCGGTAGCCGGCTACCTTCATCTCACGTTGGCACAATTCGACACTATCGTAGAACATCTCAAGAGCTTAACTGCACGGTTAATCACGGATTGCAACGACTAACGTTGATTCAGTATAGTTACTGAACATTGATTACAATGGTTTTCACAGTATTGAATTACCGTCTAACGATGTCATCACGCAGTTTCGTCAACTTCAGAAGGTGACAGTCAGCTATTGTGGTTGCCGACAACGCACCATGTAGCGGGAGGCGGAGGCGCGCGGGGCTCAGCAGTGTCGGTATGACTTGGGCAGTCGTGCCTCGTGGGGTTCGAGGTGCGAGTGCCTTAGTCATACGCGGGTCCGGAGAGATCCGGCATGGAAGTGATTTTCTTCCATTCCTAGCTCGTAGGCCCGCCACTGCGTTCCAGCCTCGCATAGCGCCGGAGCCTCCCGCGGCATCCTTCCACTATACAAAACCAGAATCACTGAACTTCACAAACTAAACATGCTTACGCTAGACACAAGTGACAGCCTCACCGCCATAAGTCAACGATGCTGACAACCAGCAACAACGCAACTACCCAGTTAACCAACGCCGCATGCGCATTATAAAACGTCTTAAGATAGTGACCAACAACGGACCAGATCAGCGTGCCGATGGCGCCAATCATGACCATGACGAGGAGTTTGAGCCAAACGCCGTGGGTCGTGGCGAAGACTGCGGTGAAGCCGCCGAGTCCTGCAACGTAGTAGAGATAAACTTTAACGTTGGTTGCCTGTAAGAGTAGGGCCGAGGTGAACGGGTGCGTTAACCCCTCTCCTGCCGCAATGGCCTGACTGCCACGTAAACTATGTATCGCTAGATAGGCTAAGTAGCCGGACCCCACTAGTTTCATCACCAGTGTCAATCCAGGTTGATCAAGTAACTTGCTCGACAATAACGCCACCGCACCGCCGACTAACCAAAACCCCACAAAACTACCAAAGTTATAAATCAAGCTCCGGCGAAAGCCTTTCACTTGGCCTTCCGACAGCGCCATAATCGTATTTGGCCCCGGCGTAATGGCCATGATCCAGTTGAACATTAAGAATGAAATCATTTGCAGCACCTTCTCGTTGTATTTGCAACATAGAATAACATTTGTTTGTTGTAAATGCAACATTGAGTAACGATTTTCACACTTCAGCAAAACCGTTGCAGTTCCGTACCACTCACGCTATGCTAGTGGTATAACCTGAAATTCAAAGGAGGCCGCGACAGTTGTCATTCACTGTCGTCGATATCAAAATGGAAAAAGAAATTTTTCGCGACATCGGTTGGATCGCCCGTGAGATCAACGCAACCGCGAACCGAACACTCAGACCATTTAACCTAGGTGACAACCGGTTTATCTACGTGATTCGGGTACTGGAACAGCCCGGAATCGGCCAACAAGAACTTGCCACAACGATTGGGGTTGACCGCACCACTGCCTTTCGTGCGGTTAGCAAACTGATTGCGGATGGTTACTTAGAAAAACGTGACCATCCCACCCAACCACGGCTGAAAGTGCTCTACCCAACCGCAAAAAGTCAGCAAATGAAACAGCAGTTATTCGACTTTGAGGCCGCGAGTTCTCAACGGTATTTGGACGTGTTGACCCCGGACGAACTCGCCTCGCTACAGACGCTTTTAGCACGAGTTCGACACCATGCTCAAACCAACACCGAACCGTTCTAAACTAACAAAAAGTTGGGTGCAATCATCAACCGCGTTAACCCCTAATGTACCAAGCGATACCGCTGATTGCGCCCGATTTTACCCAAAAATTTTAAGCAAAAACACTTAAAATTCTAGTCCAATTGAGTTATCCTAATGAATGGTAGTACTAAAATTTGGCAGGTTCGCTCCGTTCTTGATACTGGAGGTTTATTTACGTGAATAATCAAGAACCGCAATCGCGCATGCAACGTTACAATTTCAACACCGACAACAATCAGCCGCCGAAACGCAAACGGCCGAAGAAGCCACATCGCATCCGGCAACTGATTGTCAGTTTTCTCCTGACGCTGGTGTTGATCATTGGCGTCGGTGTCTGGCTGGCCAACCGCTCAACCAGCGTTGAAACCAATGATGCGAACACCGCGCAATCCGCTAACAGCAGCAGTAAGAACGAAGATGATAACACTGACACTGATTCGAACAGTACGTCACGCAAGACGCCGTCCGAAGCAGCGACTTCTCAAGATGATCAAGATACCACCGGCTCAACTGACGATAACCAGGGCATCACACCCTCACAACGCAGTTCAATGCAAAGTTCGATCGATCAAGAATCTGATTCAACCATTAAGAACAGCGAGCAGAAAAAACTGGATGAGACTAAATCCAAAGCAGAGACCCAAAGCTCAGCCAGTTCTGCCAATACTACCGACAACACTTCCGGGTCGACATCCGAGAAACAATCTAATAGTGGCGATGCGTCTAGCGATAGCACCACATCGTCTTCCCCTGAATTCAGCCGCTCCCACACTTTCTCATCAGTCGCTGATGCCAAAAGTTGGGCGCAAGCAACTAAGTCGCAATGGCTGAAAAACGGTTACACCACCTATACGATCACCACTGACGCGCAGGGTAACTATATCCTTAGCTTCGTTAAGTAGTGCGAGAAAAAATCCCCCAATAGAGCGTTGGGGGATTTTTTGATTACCAATAAATTTAAAGCATCATGATTTAACACACTGTACCTAGTTTGGTTCGGATGTCACCAATTGACTTTTCAAGCATACCCTTATTCTGTTATAATAAATCGTCAGCTTAAACGATAAGTGCATGGCCATGTTGATTAACGTTTTAGTTGTTCATTATTTCTAAACGACACACAACGTTTATCCTGTTGTGCGCTATTTTAACGTGCTTTCATACTATATTGTAGTCTTTCCATCAACACCACCACCCATTAAAAATTACAACTCAATCGTATAACTTTTTAAAAGTAAATAACCATGCCTAGACACATCTATATTACCTAAAGGGGAATTTATTGTGGAAAAGAGATTTTGTATTCATTGTGGGAAACCTGTACCAGAAAATGCTGACTTTTGTCCGTATTGTGGCACAAAACAACCGACAACGACTAGCGACGAGGACGTTCAACAACCAAAACAAGCATATGACCGGCCTACTGAAGTATTTTATCCCGAAGGTTGGCAGTCAGCGAATGAAGAAACTTCGAAAACAACTGATAAACCAGCGTCAGGCTTAAAAAAGAAATGGTATAAGAGTCGGTTAGTTTGGACCCTAATTGCACTATTCTTCCTATTTTTCTTTATTGCCGTTAAAACCCACGAATCGTCTTATTCAACAGCAGCGCCAACCGAATACACGAGTGATAGTGATGATTCGGATTCTGATGATACAACTGATGACGATACCGATGATGACTCAGACGAAGATGACTCGTACGACTACGATGATGACAGCGAAGATGACGATGAAGATGATTCGGGTGACTTCACCGAAGATTCCGTTGCCGGCATCTCAGCCTCCGATTACGATTCAGCATCAGCCGCTAGTAACAACTGGTCATATGGTGAATTACTAAAATCCGATTCTTATTATGGCTCATCGTACAACGTTACCAACGCGCAAGTTTTACAGGCAACCGAAAGCAATGGTTCAACGATGTTACTGGTATACACTGACGATTATGCAGATGAGCTTTTTATGGTCTACTACCCAGATACCACAACAGCTGTTAAAGATAATTATGTTTCAATTAAGGGCATTTTAGGTAACAGAGAAAATTACGATACCCAGTCTGGTGGCACCAACACCGTTCCAGCCATGGTGGCACAAGATGTTACCGTAACTGGCTAAACTTAAACGACCGTCAGCAAATACTGACGGTCGTTTTTAATGTTTCATTACTCTATTCAACTCGCATTTCGATGCTTAAAATCCACCTGCATCATCAACAACGCAATCACAATCAAACTCCCACCAATCAGCAGGTTCATCGTAAACGGCTCAAACCCAAGGGCTACGGAGAAGATGCTGCCAAACATCGACTCGGTCATCAGGATAATCCCTGCTGGCGTTGGATCGGTATACCGTTGGCCAACCAGTTGCAACGTTTGCGCCCCAAACGAGGAAAGAATCCCCAAAACGACCACTGGCCACAAGCCGGCTTGCCAATCGATTGCACCATAACTGGCATGTTCAAACAGCAGCGACCAAATCATCCCAAAACCGCCCTGTGTGACCCCCAGCATGAACGACAGCACCCACGGATTCGTACTGGTGGTTTTCATCCCGAAGTAAACGATTTGAATGGCGTAAAAGACCGCCGAGATAATGGTCAATAAATCCCCAATATGTAGCGAAAACCCGCGGTTCACCAAGTTGGTTAAGAACACCATCCCAACGACACAAATCGCAATCGCCACGTAGCTCTTCCCCTCCGGTCGCCGGTGGAAGAAGATCCACACAATAAACGGAATAAAAATCACGTAAATCGCTGTCAGAAAGGCGTTATTGGCTGGTGTTGTGTACTTTAACCCCAACGTCTGCAGTTGATAGCCCACAAAGTTGATAAAACCAGCTGTCATGCCGATTCGAAAATCGACCATGGTCATCTTATTGATGGCTTTGTGGAAGAAGATGTAGGCCAAGCCCGCATAGATTAACCCCCGAATCCCGTTGATCAACCCCGCTTGCATGTTGGCGTTAGTGGCCATTTTTGAAAAGATGTAGCCAGCGCCCCAGATGATGGCTGCAATCAGCAACATCAAGTTGGCGCGTGTTTTTGTTACTCGCATAAGCGTTTCCCCTGCATTTCTCATCGTTAAGTTCAGCGTAGCCGCGCCAAACCCCATTCGACCAATATAGCACAACCAAAAATGTGATACAAACGCGCGTTGCCCCGTTCGTATCACATTTTAATTTATTTGTGTTCGTTTAAAAACGCCACCGCAAATTCTTTGTAGAACTCAACACTCTGCAAATACTGCGTGATTGAAATATACTCATCCGGTTCATGCGCCGTATCAGAGCCCGGTCCGATCACCACGCTCATGAAGTTCCCCTTGGCGCGGGAGAACTCGGAGCCGTCATTGGCGCCACCTGAGCCAACTGGAATGATCCGTTTGCCCATTACCCGGTGCCCCACCTTTTGAACTAACCGCACTAACGGCGCATCTGGGCGGCCCGGTACTGCCTCTTCCGGATAACTGTACGTAATGCTGAGGTGGAAACCTGGTCGCTGATTTAAGCGGTGAATCAGGTCTTCTAACGCCTTGTAGATCATCTGATTAGGATAGGCTGGAATCGTCCGCATATTAGCGGATAACCGCGCTTTGGCGGGAATGCTGTTGATCTGTTCACCACCGCTGATCAGGTCAACACTGTGTAACAGCCCACCTAACACCGGATCCTTACGATCAAAGCGAGCAATCAAGTCGTTAACTTCATTATAATAAGTCATTAAGTTGTCGATTGCGTTAATTCCCTTGTCTGGACGGGCACTGTGGGCGGATTTGCCAATCGAATCCACGTGGTAGTCGATAACGCCGCGTGAGGTATACGTGACCTTATCCATCCCGCTAGGTTCAGCAATCACGAGGCCGTCTAAATCATCTGCATACCCCTTATCCGTCAACTGAGCGGCACCGTACTCGCCAGTTTCCTCACCAACGGTGGCCAGTAAGCGAATCGTTCCCGGTAGCGCCACGTCTTCCTCCAAGAGTTCCAACATCGCGATCACCATCGCTGCCAAACCACTCTTCATATCTGACGTCCCGCGGCCGTACAACCGATCATCGACCACTTCACCGCCAAACGGATGGTGAGTCCAAGCCGCCAAGTCACCGGGATCAACCACGTCCATGTGACCGGAGATACCCAAGTGCCGGCCAGCCGGATTTCCCATCGTGACCACTAAGTTATCGCGGTCCGCCGCGTAGGGTACCCGTTCAATCGTCACGCGATCGCGATACGGGTCAAATAGGGTCGCCAAATAACTGGCCACCGCCGCTTCATGATCGTTAACCGATTCGATCCGAACAAGGTCTTGTAAAATTGAAATTTTGCGCGCCGTTTCCAAATCCATTCCGCCTTCCGTCTAACACATATTACGTCCAGCATACCCCGCGAATTAGCTAAAAATCAAGGGTTCTCGCAAAAATACCTCGTCACCCACATTTCCGAATTGGATTAAAGTTTCTGGTGAAAAACTGGCTTTCATAACCGAGATTTTTTTGTAATCTTAATAATTGCGGTATAATAGAACAAGAGTCTGCAAAAAAGGATGATCATAGTCAACACACCTCTTATTAAAATAAGAGGCTTGTAGCTCACGCGGTAACTTCCCGCGGTGGTCAAACATATCAGTTTCCTGATACTCCCTTCCCAAAGTGGCTACATCATATCGGACGGTTGACAGCGCCCGTTTAGTTGCAAAGCCTTGCTAAGCAACTGTTGTTTTGGCTGGTTTTGGTTTTTTGAATCTTGGTTTAGTATTACCGGCAACGTATTGATGCCCCAAAGTTTGGATGTTCATCGCCCCAACTCGATCATCATTGGAACGATAGCCACAATCAGTACATTGATACTGATGGTACTGGTGATCTCGATTTTCTTTATTGATCACTTTGCATTTAGGGCAACGTTGGCTCGTAAAGTTAGCGGGTACTTTTAAAACAAGGCTCCCTTGGCGACGTGCTTTATAGGTCAACATCATTTCAAGCTGATAGAAAGCCCAAGAACTATTATCGTTTCGTAGTGTCTTAGGTAAGTCGTCGCGATTAAAGCTAACGCCGGTTAAGTCTTCCAACACAAATAAGGTATCCGCACCATACGTCGTAACGAGTGTCTTAGATAGACAGTGATTCACATCTGTCATCCAGCGGTTCTCTCGATTACCGATTTTCTTTAAACGACGACGAGCTGATTTAGTGTCTTTGCGTTGAAGGGATTCACGAGTTCGTTTAAACTTTGCCCGTTTGTGCTGAACTGGCTTACCGGAAACGAAGGCCGTTTGTTGTTGGTGATCATAAGTGGTAACTAGGAAACGTAACCCACGGTCGATTCCAACGACTTTTGGGGCCTTAGACAATTGAAGTTCATCAGTGTCCTTGGTCATGGCAATATGCAGGTACCATTTACCGCGAATGTGTAGCACTTTAGCGGTACCGAACTTCCAGGAGCCATCCAAATACTGTTCAAAACCGTGTCTGGTACTTGTGACTGGTTCGCCAGCTAAGTATTCCTGTAAACCATGACAAACTGGTGTAACCCGAATTCGTTTTTCCAGCGTGTTGATGGATAGGTCACCATTACTCAAGAACGACCAGTCACGGCCCCGTTGTAAATCAGCTTGCGGTTGGGAAAAGTTAATGGGTTGCCACAGCCAGTGACAATCACGGTGGACCCAAACTAGTTCTGGTCGGCCATTTGGTAATTTTTCACCAGTTGGATAGCGGTAAGGGTGGTTACCTAATTGGGTTTCAACCGTTTTATAATGCGCTATTACCGTGCGGACGACCGATTGGGCCAGTTGAGATTTCAAATGGAAATCTTGCCGCAATTGGTGATATAAGCGCTTAGTTAACGCCTGCATATTGGAACGAAAGTGCTCATCAAAGAAGGTCTGCGAAACAAAATTACAGGCGTTACGATATTGTTGCATCATGGTGTTTAGTAAGTCAGCGTCTGTGCTGTGGTGTAGTTTGAGTTTTACTTTGATTACCACTGATTGTTCCGTTTTCTTCGGCATTGGTCGACCTCCTCAATTGGGATAGATCAAGTTTACCAAAAATTCATACTTTACAAAGAGAACAATAGTTCGTATATTCCATTTTAGATGCTCAACCAATTTTAAAGAAAAGAGGAGTGGCGGGCTTTCCTCCCACGTTTGAAAACGTGGGTATCTCGCCCAATATTTTAATGAAAATTAACGTCCCAACCGACAACGGTTTTCTCCCCGACATCTACGGGAAGTTTGCGCCCGATGACCAAAAAATGGGCGGCAATCCCGTTCGGTCATTTCCAATTCAGTTTAGCGAAGTGCCAGCCAACACCGCCACTTTCGCCGTCACGATGATCGACCACGATGCGATTCCGGTAGGCGGCTTCACTTGGATCCACTGGGTAGCGGCCAATCTTCCCGGAACGTTAACTGAACTACCTGAAAACGCCAGTCAAAGTGGCGCGGTCACTATGACATTTGGTAAGAATTCCAACGCCGGTGCCTTGGTTGGCGGAACCAACCCACTCGTAACGGAACGTTATACTGGTCCACTACCACCCGACCAAGATCACCGCTACACGATCACCGTGTACGCGCTGGATACGAAGTTGCCGCTAACGGATGGCTTTTGGCTCAACCAACTCATGGATGCCATGGACGGTCATATTTTGGCCGAAGCCACGCAAGTTGTTATGGGCCGCGCTTAGTTCCGTTACTACTATTCAGTTACTAAAGGAGTTACCACTATGCATTTAAACTACCATTCGATCCTAGTTCCCGTTGACACCTCTAAGTTTGCGGAACTGGCGCTCGCTAAGGCGGTGGCCGTGGCCAAACGAAACCACGCCCACCTCGACCTGCTGAGCGTCATCGACACGCACCAAACCAACTACTACGGTGGCCTCGTCAACAACGGCGACATCGTCAACCGGTTGGTTCAAGACGCGACGGACTATTTGGCGGAACTTACCGACCAAATTAAGGCCAAATACGGCTTAACCGACATCAGCACCCACATCCGCTTCGGTAACCCGAAGACCGTCATCGCTTTTGACTTCACGCAAGATCACCAAAACGACTTAGTGATGATGGGCGCTACCGGGATGAACGCCCTGGAACGGGTCGTCACTGGTTCCGTGACTGACTTTGTGACCCACAATGCCAGTTGCGACGTGCTCGTTGTTCGCACCAACCTCGCTAACAAGCCCGGTGAAAAACCGGAAAGTCCGTTCCGCACCACTGAACATTAAACTTAGTCTTATTGATGGAACGAGTTACGGCCTGCAGTTACGGGCGTTACCGACTTGGTAGCGTTCGTTTACCGTTAGCCCATACTCGTTTCCTTTGTACATAGCACACACACTACCGTAGGGGGAACTTCATGGGAAATCATAATATCAAGAAAATCAACCTGTTCCAGCTGGTCATGCTGGCCCTGGGATCGTTGATCGGTTCCGGGTGGCTCTTCGGCTCTTGGGAAGCCACTAAGATTGCTGGCCCGGCCGCTATCATCTCCTGGGTCATTGGGGGCCTCGTTATCGGCAGCATCGCCTACGATTACGTCGAAATCGGCGCCATGTTCCCGGAATCAGGGGGCATGAGTAAATACGCGCAGTACTCGCACGGTTCCCTACTCGGCTTCATCGCCGCTTGGGCCAACTGGGTGTCACTGATCACGTTGATCCCCATCGAAGCCGTCGCGGCCGTTCAGTACATGAGTACCTGGCCGTGGTCATGGGCCAAGTGGACGCACCACTTTCTTAGCAACGGCGTCATTACCACGTCTGGCTTATTCGTGGTGTTCGGCTTCATTATCGTTTTTACGCTATTAAACTACTGGTCCGTGACGATTTTAACCCGATTTACCAGTCTGATTTCGGTCTTTAAAATCGGGATTCCGCTACTGACCATCGTCATGTTGACCATGTCTGGCTTCCACCCCGGTAACTACGGGACCTCGCTCAGTGAATTCATGCCGTACGGGTCAGCGCCAATTTTCACCGCAACTTCTGCGGCTGGGATCATCTTCTCATTTGACGCCTTTCAAACGGTCATCAACATGGGTGGCGAAATTGAACACCCGAAGAAAAATATCGGCCGTGGGATTACGATCTCATTGCTGATCAGTGGCGTGCTCTACGTTATCCTGCAAAGTACCTTCATCACGGCAATTCCACCGAAGATGATTGCCGCCACCGGTTGGCACGGCATCGTCTTCAACTCACCATTTGCCGATATGGCCATTCTGTTGGGCATTCACTGGCTTTCGGTGCTATTGTACATGGACGCCTTCGTCTCCCCATTCGGAACCGGCGTCTCCTTCGTGGCCAACACCGCCCGGGCGCTCTTCGCCATGGAAGGCAACAAGCACGTCCCAAGCTTCTTGGGTAAGATTAATTTAAAATACGGGATTCCCCGCGTCGCCATGTTGGTCAACACGATTCTCAGTATGGTGATGGTCTCCGTCTTCCGCTCATGGGCCGTTTTGGCAACGGTGCTGTCCACCGCCACTTTGATTGCTTACCTGACGGGGCCCGTTACCGCCGTGTCGCTCCGAAAGATGGGACCTAACCTGTTCCGGCCGATTCGCCTGAAGCATTTGCCATGGATCGCCCCACTGTCCTTCGTCTTGGCATCACTAGCGACCTACTGGGCAATGTGGCCAACCACCGTTCAAGTCATCTTGATCATCTTATTGGGCCTGCCCTTCTACTTCTACTACGAGTGGAAAGCCGGTTTCAAATCCACCGCTCAGGCGTTCAAAGCCAGCGGTTGGATGGTCGGTTACTTGGTCTTCATCTCCATCATGTCCTTCATCGGCAGCCACCAGTTCAACGGCTTAAACTGGCTTCCTTACCCGTTAGACTTCGTGGTCATCATCATCGCCTCCCTTGGGTTCTACTACTGGGGCATCAAGAGTTACGTGGTGACTGAAGACTTCCATAAAGCGGAGAAACTGAACGACGAAGCGGAACAGATTGCTTCGGAAAATGATTAATTGAATTGCTACTTAAGTCCCTAATAAAACGTTAGGGACTTTTTCTTACGCTTGTGTCCAGCGTAAGCATCATTGATGTGATTTGTGTGAACTGACGATTCCGGTCAACGACTAGGTTCCAGCTGTGGGGCCGGCCTGAGCCAAAGGACGGTCTCAGTCCTCAAATTGAAGCCTCGCCAAAAACCGTGCGAGTCTTCAATTTGTCCCCGATAATTGGCGGTTGTTGGAAGTTCGTCAACAACCACCAATTATCGCGACACAGCTTCCACCTAGTCGCTGACCGGAATCTCACATTGCGCAATTCGGCACTATCGCAGAACATCTCAAAACGCGTTGAACGGTAACGTCATCTTATCAAATCAACATAGACGTGACGGTCAACTGATGAAGCTCGGCATCACGCAACCGTTAGTCTATTGCAGTTACTGAACATTGACCACAATTGTTTCTGTAGTTGTCGAGTTATCGTCTAACGTTGCCGGTACACAGTTTAGTCAACTTCAATATGTGACAGTCAGCGGTTCTGGTTGACAACAGCGCACCATGTAGCGGGAGGCGGAGGCGCGCGGGGCTCAGCAGTGTCGGTATGACTTGGGCAGTCGTGCCCCGTGGGGTTCGGGGTGCGAGTGCCTTAGTCATACGCGGGTCCGGAGAGATCCGGCACGGAAGTGGTCTTCTTCCGTTCCTAGCTCGTAGGCCCGCCACTGCGTTCCAGCCTCGCATAGCGCCGGAGCCTCCCGCGGCATCCTCCCACTATCTAAACCCAGAATCATTTCACAAACTAAACATGCTTACGCTGGACACAAGCGTAAACGAAAACAGCACACCCGCCACAAATCGTGGTAGGTGCGCTGTTTCAATTCAAACTCAAATCCCCAGATGAGCCCGAATCAGTATTCATCTTTAGAGCTTAGTCTAATTCTTTGTAGTCGAAGTAATCAAACTCAGCTGGTTGATCGTAACCACTGTAATCGACAGCAGCTAAACCAACGAAGGCGCCGGTGAAGAAGCCACCGTAAGTTTGAAGTACGTAGTCATCTGACAGAACGGCTGCATCTAAGGTAACAAGATCGTGCCAAGTTGTGCCATCAAATGAGTAAGCGTACGTGTATGACTGAGTCCGTGCCTTAACCTTGAACCATACATTTTCAGTACCTTCAGGAATGGCAACAGCATCGTCCTTCAAGTATGAAGTGTATTCGCCGCGGTTGTTTTCACCGACTTCGATGACGTGACCCTTCTTTTCGTCCCAAGTGATGAAGGCGAATGACCAGTGTTGGTCGTTGTAGAAGTTGGTTAAACCAGCCATTTGTTGGTACGTAAATGGATCGAATTTAACCTTGGTTTCAGCATCAAAGTTGAAGGCTTGCCAACGACGGGCAATCATTGAAACGTCGTAACGACTTGCCAATGAACGCTTCCCAATCAAGGTCAACTTGCCATCGCCGAATGAACCCATTTCAGCGTTGAATGGTGTCCGTAAAGTGTTCCATTCAAGGTTCAATTCAGGGGTGTCAAATTCGTCGTGTTGGTCGCCGTTTGCGGGTGCTTCCGTTAAGATAGCATCCTTAGGTGCGTCAACTTCAACAGTCCCACCGTGACCGCCAACAACACGTGGCCAGCCTTGGTCGTCCCATTCAACCTTTTGGATTGAAGTTTCACGACCTAAAGTACACCAGCCGCGAGGGTCAGTTACGGATTCAGTATCGTGGTGCCATGGACGACCACACAATGAAGCGTAGTACCATTCGCCACCAGGGGTGTTAACTAAAGCACCGTGACCTTGTTTTTGGATGGCCAAGTCAGGCGTGTCAAAGTTCGTGATGAATGGATCGCCAGGTTCAGTTTCGAACGAGTGGGCATCCAAGGTCTTTGAACGAGAAACGACTTCTTGGTGGGTCCAAACGGTCCCGCCTTGAGCAGCAAACAAGAAGTATTGACCGTCGATCTTGTACAAGTGAGGTCCTTCAACCAACTTCACGTCAGTCCCATCGTAAATGGTCCGAGCAGTTTCAGGCTTCAACTTCATGGTATCGGTGTCAAATTCAGTCAACGTGATGCCATCAAATGGGTGGCGGTATTCACGGTGATCCCAAGTTTGTTGTACCAAGTATTTGCGACCATCATCATCGTGGAACAAGGAGGCATCGAAGCCAACCCCGTTAACCCGAATTGGGTCAGTCCATGGGCCCTTGATATCGGTTGCGGTAGTCAAGTAGTTGGTCATGTCCTTGAAGGCACCTTCAGTCACCTTAACATCGGTGTAGATCAACCAGAATTTACCGTCAGCGTAGCTCAAGTCAGGTGCCCAGATCCCACCAGAACTTGGGTTACCCTTCATGTCCAATAACGTGGTCGTTGACAGTGGTGATGGCAACAGGTTCCAGTGAACCATATCCTTGGATTCGTGGAGCCGAACGCCAGGGAACCATTCAAAGGTTGAGTTGGCAATGTAGTACGTGTCACCGACGCGAATCATGCTAGGGTCAGCGTTAAAACCGTGTAAAACGGGGTTTTGAATCTTCATGAAAAATTCCTCCTATTTCGATTTTGATGGTGATGCATGTGAGTTGTGATTGTATCTCAAATTTAAATTGTGGTGCTTTGTGGCAGCAGTAGCGGTTGGTTACTGCTGTTTGCCAGTTGCGTGTAAGAGAGGTTTCCCTTACTGAGCGATTCTGGCGACGTGCTTTCAGGCTGCGTTGGTTTCGGCGCCACTTTTGATTTGCCTGTTTCGGGGGTTAGTCATATTGAATGATTGGCCTCGGAACTGGTTTTCGGCTGCGGCGCCGAAACGTGTTCAACGAAGCAGAAGGTTGCATGTAAGGGGCTCATGGGTAAAACCCCAAGCCCGGGGCTTTCACCCATGAGCCCCTTACACTCCACCTTCTAAGCGCTTCGTTTCACACTCTATTACTTTTACTTGTTAGCCAACTTAGCCTTACGATCTGCTTCCAATTCAACGTTGATTTCAGCAATCCGCTTATCAGTCAGTGGGTAACGGCTCATGATGAACATCGCTACGACAGCCAACACGATTGGGATCCAAATCATTGACCATTGGATACCAGCTAAAGCTGAAGCTGATTGAGTGGTTGCGGCGCCGTCAAAGTGCGTAAAGGCGTTGATGTAACCAGGGATGATCCCACCTAAAGCCAACCCAATCTTGAAGAACAGACCCATGATGGCGTTGATGATACCAGCAACCCGCTTCTTTGACTTGTATTCGCCGTAAGAAACGACTTCTGGCACCATTGACCACATGTAACCAGTTGCGGCAGTTAAGCCCCATTGTTGCAAGAAACGACCGATGTAACCCAAAGCAGTTTGGTCTTTGAAACCAGGCATGCCCCAGATCCAGATAACGATTTGACCAACGATGAACAGGCATAAGAAGAGGTAGAAGAAGCCCTTCTTACCAATCTTCTTACGAACGATTGGCCATAAGAATACTAAGAAGATACCAGGAATTGAACCGATCAAGTTAATTGAAGCCATCCATTCTGGGTGACCAACGTTGTATTGCATGTAGAAGGCCCAAACAGTGTTCCCAAAGAACATGAACGTGAAACCGATCAAGAAGAACAGACCCAAAATTTGAAGTGGCTTGTTGTTCTTTAATTCGTTGAACAAGTCACTGTATTTAACAGCGTCTGATTCTTCCTTGGTAGGTAAGATCCGTTCCTTAACACCACCGTAAGTACACATCAACATAATGAAACCGATAACCATGTAAATGGCCATAACCATGAAGTAAGCGCCACCAGCGTGTGGTGAAGCGTAGTTCCCTAGGTGTAACTTGATACCGAAGAAACCAATATCTTTCAATTGTTTGTCTGGTGAAGCGAGTTGAACGAACAATGGTAAGAATGTATAAACCATCAAGTTACCAATGTTAGCTTCAGTCATCCGGACCGTGGTCAACGTTGAAACTTCGTCGTTGTCACGAGTTAATGATGCGTTTAAGGCACCATAAGGGATGTTAACCAATGAGTAAACCATTGCGGTTGCCATGTATGCAACGAAGGCGTACAGGATGTTCCCGCGAAGGGCTGGAATTGGTAAGAAAAGTAAAGCTGACAAAATCGTCAATGGAATCCCATATTTAACTAGGAATGGCCGGTACTTACCAACCTTAGGGTTAAAGTTGTGACGATCGACATACGCCCCAACCCATGGATCCCAGAAAACGTTGATCCAACGCACAACCAAGAAGATGGTGGCGCCGGCAGCGGCTGAAATTCCGTAAACAGTGGTCAGGTAGAACAACAGCATGGAACCAATTGTCCCGAAAATCAGGTTTTGGGCAAGGTCCCCTGCCCCGTAACTAATTCGTTCACGCCAAGATAACTTGGCGAATTCGTCATTTTGTTCAATGACGTCATCTTGCTTAGGCACTGATGCCATAATTGTTTCCTCCAATCTGCGACTTAGAAGACGATTGTATTGGTTGGTCGTTTAGCGCAACCAAGTATCGATAAAAGTGCAATACCTCACAAAAATTAATCGCCAAAAATCGTCCTCAACTTCAATCTACTTTAAACAATTAACGACAAGCTAGCTTGTTACAAGTACAAGTGTAATCGGTTTCACCTAAGTTAACTAGCTTGGTTTCTGCCTAATTTTAGTTAAATAGTGACCATTTACGTAAAAAGATGACATTGATCGGATATCCATGATCAACGTCATCTTCGTATTATTATTCATTTAAGTTGACTATTTTATTCAAAATAGCCACTTTCTTTAACCGTTCGAACCGTTCGTTTGCCAATGATTTGGCGTTGATACTTGCTAGGAGTAACCCCTGACCACTTCTTGAATTGCTTACTAAAATTCGAGATGCTGCTGGCCCCCATCAGATCCGCAATTTCTTCAACTGAATACTCCGGTGAACCTAATAGTAGCTTCGCTTTCCGGTACTTCTGTTCTTCAATAAAGTGAAGCGGCGTTACACCATAAACCTTCTTAAACGTCCGGTGACCATAGCCGTTACTAATGCCCAATTTTTGACAAATATCGCCAAATGAAAATAGTGGCACCTGTTGTTGTTCCACATTTTCCTCAATTAGCGTTGCCATTTCTCGGCTAATTTTGGCTTCCCGTTCTGAATATTTAGCGTTGGCTTGGCGATAGTCCGCCATATTGGTCATCAACCCATACAAGAACTCCAATAGCGTAATCTGAATCTTGATCTTAGTCTGTTCCTTATTAAGCCCCGTGTCATCACTATCGACAACCATCTTTTGGGCCGTTTCTAACGCTAGTTTCGCAATTGGCGTATCTGCCGGAATAACCGTGTTTGCCAAATTACCAATGATTTCCGATTTTAGTTCCAGACTCTCAATGTTGAAATGGAAGCAAATATAAGTCATATCTGCCGTTGCACTGGAGTTAAAATTCGTATGCAGGGTCCCCGGTGAAATGATCAACGCATCACCAGGACCGTAATCAAACGGCGCTAATCCCTTGATCTCCGTCGTTTGTCGCCCCGCAACAATACACATTAGCTCAAATGCTTGGTGTTTCTGTTCAAAAAACTGCCAACCACCTGGAACGGTTCGTTGATGCCCACCGAATAGGTATAAACTCGACTCCACAACCGGTAACGATACAAACTGTTTCACGATGAACCCACCACCCTTAGACCGGATTACAGAATAATCCTATATTACCCATATCATATTCAATTTTTATTCATTAGTCAACTAAAATGATGATTGACTAGTCGATTACAATTACCCAATTCGTGACTAATTTTAGTTAAAATATGACCAATTAGTTATCCATTACTAACAACTACTACTTCAATCACTAATTATTTTCAATTTAAATTGATTCATGAAAACCATGTTTTTATTTTCACAAAATTAATTAAGGCATTTGAAAACTTAATTGACAACAAAAAGAAGTCGCCGAATTCATTAGGATAAATTCGGCGACTTTTTTTAACGAATGACCAACACTGAAATCGGTGAATATTTGGCCATATAGGCTGCCTGTGAACCAAACCGTTTCCGAAAACCGGTCTTGGCCAATGAACCGATGACCAATAAATCGGGTTTTACTTCCGGAATGATCTCTTTAATGATGGTTTCACCCGGATCACCTTCCGAAATAATCGCATCAACGTTCTTGATACCGAAACGCAATGCGAGATCCCGGTAACCTAAAATGTGTTTCTCCAACTCATCACGCTTACCATGCACAAAGTCCTTACTCAAAGCCTGATAAACGTTCATCTCTTCTGATTCCAAAATCGACGTGATCGTCAACGCAGCATCGTCAGCTTTCGCCCGGTTCATCGCATACCGAAACGCTAACTGCGCATCTGGCGAATCATCGACCCCGACTAAGATATGCTTAAACTTCTTCGGATCTAGTTCCATTCTCCGTAACTCCTTTGCCCATGCAATTGTGTGACTTGGTTAACCAATGGTACAACGAACTTTGACTGGTTTAATTGTACCAAGAAATTGATGTGTGCGCTATGTGTATCCGTTTTGACTTACGTTTGTGTCCAGCTTGCTGTTAGTTTGTGAAATACGATGATTTGCGCGAACTGTCGATTCCGGTAAGCGGCTAGGTTCCTGCTGTGGGGCCGGCCTGAGCCGAAGGGCGGTCTCAGCCCTCGAATTCAAGCCTCGCCGAAACCCGTGCGAGGCTTGAATTCGTCCCCGATAATTGGCGGTTGTTGGAAGTTCATCAACAACCACCAATTATCGCGACACAGCATACACCTAGCCGCTTACCTCCATCTCACATTGCACAATTCGGTACTATTGCAGATCATCTCAAGTGCTTAACTGCACGGTTAATCACGGATTGCAACGACTAACGTTGATTCGACAACTGCCAGATTTTAGTATCACGCAATCGTTGATTCAGTGTAGTTACTGAACATTAACCACAATCGTTTATTGTGGTTGTCGAGTTACCATCCAGCGCTGCCATCATGCAGTTTCATCAACTTCAGAATGTGACGGTCAGCGTCGTGATTACCGACAGCGCACCATATAGCGGGAGGCGGAGGCGCGCGGGGCTCAGCAGTGTCGGTATGACTTGGGCAGTCGTGCCCCGTGGGGTTCGGGGTGCGAGTGCCTTAGTCATACGCGGGTCCGGAGAGATCCGGCACGGAAGTGGTCTTCTTCCGTTCCTAGCTCGTAGGTGGACCCGCCCCGCCAAGTTGGACGATATTTAAACTAGTTCTGGACGATTTATTGCAGCTGATTTTCGAAAATCGACTGGCGATTTTCCACCAAGATGGTGTTTGATTCTTACAGTATTGTAATGATTGATCCAAACCTTAATGGCCTTTATTAAAGATTCCTTAGTCTGATAATTTTTGGTATCTAGTTCGGCTTTTAAAACACTAAAAAATGATTCCATTTGTGCATTATCTAGACACGTCGCCAGACGGGACATACTTTGAAATACACGATGACGCCGTAATTCCTTGCGCCATTTACTATGTTGATATTGAACACCGCGATCACTATGCAGCGTGGTACGGTATGGCAGGTTAGGAAGGTTATTCAAAACCCGTTTAACTGGGTCTAATACAAAATCTACTGTGGGATGGCTGCTAATATTAAAATCTAAAATTTCATCGTTATAGAGATCCATCACTGGCGATAAAAATAGTCGTTCTTTAAGAGTCTGGTTTCCCCAACGAATATCAGTGACGTCAGTAACGAGCTTTTGTAGCGGTCGATCAGTAATGAAGTGTTGGTGTAGTCGATTAGGTGCGATGGATCCAACTTCGCCAACGTACGAATGGTACTGATGAGTACTTTTGTGATAATTGAGGACCTGCCAGCC
Source organism: Secundilactobacillus muriivasis (assembly GCF_054785195.1). Lineage (NCBI taxonomy): Bacteria > Bacillati > Bacillota > Bacilli > Lactobacillales > Lactobacillaceae > Secundilactobacillus > Secundilactobacillus muriivasis. The sequence goes on from NZ_BAABMI010000058.1 coordinate 26,074, forward strand.
ATTTTCGCGGGTAATACGTAAAATCCGTTTATGGTTAATGATATGTCCCCGATTATGCAGTTCATCAGTAATCCGCTCAGCACCATATTTTGGTTCCTGAGTGTGAATCTGATGGATAAGTGTTAACAGATCCGGATCATCCTGTTGATCAATATCATCAAGATGCTGACACCCGTAGTAGTAGGTGCTTCTGGCCAAACCAGTGACCTTCAAAACTCGATTCAATGAAACGTGATATTTTTGCCTTAAATCATTCGTTATCCGAGTGAGTATTTTAGATATTACGCTACGCTTTAGTTGCGCTTTTTCTGATTCAAGGCCCTCACTTTTTTTAAGAATTCATTCTCCATACGTAAGTCTAGGTTCTCTTGTCGCAGTCTTTCTAATTCACTCTGGTTACGTTTCTTTGAGAGCTTCTTTTTGGGTTTCGTGGCGGCTCGTCCTTTCAATTGGCCAAGTCCCGCAATGCCATCTCGCTTTAGCTGCGCTTCCCATTTACGAATACTGGACTCGCCTACACCATGAAAGTGTTTGGCCGTATCCACACTCGTGGCCTTGTTTTCAGACTTCCACTTTAATACACGTTGCTTAAATTCAACTGTGTACTTTCTTTGATTACCAACGTGTGGTTGAAGCCCAATCACCCCCAATTGCTTATATTTTTTCACCCAGGTTAGGGCGGTACTAGCACGCTTGATGTGATACTTTTTAATCAAACTCTGAAGGTTTTCTCCTTCTAAATATTCACCTACGATGCCTAATTTAGTTTCATACGAATACGTTGACATGACTGTGCCTCCAATGGCTGACTGTCCAAGGTTGGGGGCCGACCTCAAGGCCCGCCACTGCGTTCCAGTCCCCGCATAGCGCCGGAGCCTCCCGCGGCATCATTCCACTATGTAAAACCAGAATCACTGAATTTCACAAACTAAACATGCTTACGCTAGACCCAAACGATAACAAAAAAGCCCCACCAACCGGCAGAGCTTTCATCAATAATTTTAAATGGTGTCGCCATCGTTACTGATCGTAATCCGATTACGACCATTCTTTTTCGAGTGATATAGATAGTGGTCCGCACGCTTAAAGATGCCCATGGCGTCGATGTCAGAAGACTTTCTCGCCGTGACACCCATGGAAACGGTAATGTGGAAGGTGCGGCCGTCGTCTGCTGTAATCGTCAGTTCTTTGATCCCAGCCGCAATTTCTTGGGCCACTTGTTGGGCCACGTCAAACGGCGTATTAGGCAGTAAGACGTTAAACTCTTCGCCCCCCGTTCTGTATAATCGAGAACTGGGTGCCACGTCATCTAACAACCCTTGGACGTGTTTTGAGAATTCAATCAAGGTCCGATTACCCACCAGATGACCGTAATTATCGTTAATTGCTTTAAAGTAGTCGATATCCATCGCAATCACGCTAAGTTCCGCGTTGGATCCTTCAAAGTACTCATCCAAATTCTGACGGAAGCTCAACCAGTTTCGGGCACTCGTCAGACCGTCAAAATGCACGTTTCGCGCGTCTTGAATGTTATCCACGTGTTCTCGCCTAACAAGCACCATGTAGCCGTAACAGATGGCTGAAATTACGAAGTAACTGGCGAGAAATGCCCAGAAGTATTTAGCCACTACTGATACTCTCATTGCCAGTGCGCCCCAGAATAGAATGCCCATGATTGCTTTGCCAATCAAAATGACCACGGGATGTTCATCAAATGGGAAGAAGTAGCGTCGCTCAAGCCACAACCCAACCATGTAAACGACAAAAAGTAACCCAATCACCCAGTCAACGATTCCCGTTATTGCCGTCAGAAGAATCAGATCACCAACGACCGCTAGGAAAATGTTTAAACGGGTCTTCAACGCGTTCACGTAGCTGAGTAATAAAATGAACTGAAAGTTGAACACCATCATGTTGATCATGTCGTTATGCCCAGCGGTGGCCAACAGAAACAACCCGACTGTGACTGCCCAAAAATACAGGGTGTAAATCAGCTCAGTTCGCCACGGATGTGGATTATTTCCCTCAACGTCAAGGTCCAATAAATGCATCAGACGTTGGAGACCACCGATAAAGCCGATATCAAAAAAGATACTAATAAAGCTCGCAAAAATCATTATTTTTGCCACGAATTTACCCCCCTAACTTGACACGTTAGCTTTATTATACGCATGCACTAATTTGTTGTGCAATAGTCTATCGCATTCAAATTGTATTATGGTATTAGCAGTACTTGTTGATTCCAGTTTCCTTTTAAGTGCAACCAAATCTAATTTCATCAAAAAAGAACCGCAGTCCCACCATCACTGGCAAAACTGCGGTTCCATTTAACGTTTCAACTACTTAGTAATGATAATGTCACTTGGCTTAACTTCTGAACCGAAGTATGGCTTCAATTGACTATTGTAGTCTTGTTCGAAGAAGCTGTTCTTCGTCAACTTGTTGATTTCCTTGTTCGTCCAGTTCAACAATGACTTGTTCCCCTTCTTAACGGCTGGGGCAATGTATTGCTTTGGTCCGATTGACTTGATGCCAACGGTGTACTTAGGTTGGTTCTTAACCCAAGCGTACAGGTATGAGTTATCATCCGCCAAGGCAGCGCCACGGCCGTTCTTCAAGGCGTTAAATTGTTGCGTCTTAGAATCAAACTTCAACAGATCAACACCAGACTGCTTCGTAAAGTAGTTTTCAGCAGTCGTCCCCTTGGTCACGATCAACTTCTTACCATTTAATTGGCTAGCCTTCGTGATTGGGTTCGACTTCTTTGAAACCACCCCAACGGAAACCTTCATGTATGGGTTAGCGAAGTCAACGACTTGCTTACGTTCTGGCGTTACCGTGAAGTTAGCCAAAACCATGTCGACCTTGTTTGAGTTCAAGGCGTCCACCCGGTTGTTGGCGTTCACTTGAACGAATTTAGCCTTCACACCAAGGTCTTTAGCAACCTTGCGTGCTAACGTCAAATCATATCCAACCCGCTGACCGTTCTTGTTAACCCAGCCGTAAGGTGGCAAGTCGCCAAATACGGCGATGCGAATCGTCCCACGCTTCTTGATCTTTTGAACCGTACTTTGGTTGTCGCTTGACGATGACGATGAACTTGACTTACTGCTGTTGCTCCCACAACCGGCTAATACCAGTGACAAGCCGGCAACGACGCCGAGTAATGCGGCGAATTTCTTAAATCCAAATTTCTTCATTGTGAATCCCCCTAAATATAGTTAGATATGATTGCTGTTTTTATAGTTGGTTCCCTAAGTTTGAGTGGTGCTGGTAGGCTGTTTGAGGCTTACCGATTGTTGGTGGTGATGGGCTACGGGTAAAACCCCAAGTCCGGGGCTTTCACCTCATTGTTGCCCCTTACTAAGTGATTCTGGCGACGTGCTTTCAGGCTACTTTGGTTTCGGCGCTAATTAAGCTTTAAATTTCCGCTTACTACTTATATGATGCAGTTTGCCGATTTTGGTGCTTTCAGGCTACCGCGCCGAAATGTGTTCCACGAAGCAGAAGGTTGCATGTAAGGGGCTACGGGTAAAACCCCAAGCCCGGGGCTTTCACCCGTAGCCCCTTACACTCCACCTTCTAACCGCTTCGTTCCACACTCTAAAAGTCCATACTCTCCAAAAACGCCTTCGCCCGATCCGTTTGTGGGTCTTCAAAGAACTGCTTGCCTGGCGTTTGTTCCAAAATCTTACCGTCTTCCAGGAATAGCACCCGGTCGGCGATTTGCTTGGCGAAGTTCATTTCGTGGGTGACCACGATCATCGTCATATTGCTGTCCTGCGCCAGCTCCGTGATGATGTTGAGGACGCCGCGGACCATTTCTGGGTCCAGTGATGCGGTGACTTCATCGAACAGCATCAATTCTGGATTTAGTGCCAACGCCCGCACAATAGCGATCCGTTGCTTTTGGCCACCTGAGAGTTGCCGTGGATAACTATTTTCGTACTCACGTAACCCAACTTGATCCAGTAGCTTTTCGGCCGTTGCCTTCGCTTCTTCTCGTGATTGATGCTGCACCTTAACTGGTCCCAGTAAGATGTTATCCAGCACCGTTAAGTTTGGGAAGAGGTCGTAACTTTGAAACACCATGCCGATTTTTTGACGTAACTGCTGCCAGTTTTTTTCGGTTGGCGTCACTTCTTCACCGTTAAAGGTCAGCGTGCCTTGTTGGTACTCTTCCAGCCCGTTTAAACAACGGATCAAGGTACTCTTCCCAGAGCCGGATGGTCCGAGTAACGCAACCACCTCGCCCTTCGCAATGGAGAAGTTAATATCGTGTAACACGTGGCGCTTTTGGTAAGATTTTTCCAAATGCGCGACGCTTAAAATTTGCTCAGCCATTTGCACGCTCCAATCTCTTCTTATCCATCCGTTTCGCCCACCATGACAGCGGGTAATCGATGACGAAGTACATCACAAAGATAATGCCGTAAACCCAGAAGACGCCGGTCGGGTATTTTTGCCCATTGGCTTCAACCACCTGCTGACCCACGTTAATGACGTCCATCACGGAGATCAACATTAGTAGCGACGTCGTTTTGATGACCCGGGTCACTAAGTTGATGGTGGCTGGTAATTCCAACGCGACGGCTTGTGGAATCAACACGTACCGGTAAAGTTGCCAGCGGCCCAAACCAATCGCTAACCCTGATTCCCGTTGATGTTGCGGGACCGAGATCAAGGCACCTCGGACAATATCGCTCATTTCAGCGGCGGTCCAGAGGGCAAATACCAGGATGGCCACTTCGTTTGCCGGGAGGTTAACCCCCATCTGTCGTGGCAAAATGTAGTAAAACAAAAACAACAACACGACGGTCGGCACAATTCGGAAGAACTCCAAGTACAACCGAAGAATAAAGCGTAACGGCCGGTTTTTAAAGGTCCGTAAAACCCCAAGGACAACGCCGAGAATCAAGCCTAATACCAACGCAATCGCGGCAATCTCAATCGTTGTCCATAAACCACCAAACAACCGGGCCAGGTTCCGGCCTTCGAATAAAACATTAATTCCCGAATGCGCCATAACGAACCCTCTTTTCTAGAATGGTGAGTAGAATCGACAACGGAATCAAAATGATCGCGTAACCCACGACCAGCACAAGCAGGTACTCGTTTGACCGGTAGTACATCCCGATCAGATCCAACGCGGTGTTGGTCAGTTCTGGAATGGCGATCACCGTAAAGATCGAGGTTTCCTTGATCAAGAAGATGATGTTAGCTGCCAACGCTGGCACACTTAACGCAAAACCTTGCGGGAAGACCACGTAGCGTGCTAACTGGCCACGCGTCAGGCCAATTGCCTTCCCCGTTTCAACCTGAGTCTTGCTGACGCCGTTGAAACCACCGGTAAAACCTTCGGCCATGTAACTCCCACCAAGGAAGATCAGGCCGACGATGCCACACATTTCAGCGTTCATCTTAAAGCCAAACACTGGAAACGCGTAGTACAGGAAGAATAATTGCACAAGCAACGGGGTGTTTCGTGACACTTCCACGTACACCGACACGATTTGGTGGAGTACGGGTACTTTGAAATACTGCAGTAGGCTACAGACGAGGCCCACGATAATGGCGCCAATGATACCGATCAGGGATAACCATAGCGTGAGGACCAGTCCCTTTTCGAAAACTGGTAAACTCTGCTGGATCACTTGCCAGCTAATTCCCATGAGTGTGGTACCTCCTTTAACCAAAAATAATTTGAATGACCATTTAATTTCATTCCGTCAACTTGTTGTCAGATCAATGGTTCCGGGCAATAAAAAAGTCCCCACCAGTTTTCGACAAACTGATAGGGACGACAAAAAATCGCTATTCCACCCTGGTATTCAACCATACTCTGACTCGTATTCAAGTCCGGGACGATAACGGGTCCTGACGGTTGTAACGCGCCCTTGGGAACGCTACAGCAGATCATACGCGAACAAGCGCACTTCGTTGGTCCAACTAGCCCCTTCTCATCTACCGGGGTTTTCTGTTACTAGTCGATCCACTTACTCTTCTTGTTCATAACCTAAAAAATGAAATTTAAATGGCAACTTACGCGATTCATTATAAATTGACTAGAAGACATTTGTCAAGTAGCACGATCAGAGTTTCTTTTCAAGCATAAAATCACGCTGTTCATCCGTACCCAATTTGAAAACGTGCTCGCCGGTTTTCCGGAACGCCATTCGACCATAGAACTTTTGAGCAGCGTCATTTTGGTCCCAAACACCTAGCCAGACACGGGTTTTGCCAAGTTCTCGTGCCCGAGTTTCAGCAAATTCAATCAGGTGACGCCCAATCCCCGACCGTTTAAAAGCTGGTAGCACATAGATCCGTTCCACTTCCAAATAAGCTGGGCCCTTTGCTTCCGACTGAGACTCATCAATATTTAATTTAGTATACCCCGCTAACTGATCATCTTGATAAACCAAGTAGTACCCAGTCGTTGCGCTTGATAATTCAGTCATTAAGCGAGCATCATTGTAAGTTGCTTGATAGTAGTCTTCAAGATCTTCAGCAGTATTGTAAGCACCGTAAGTATCCGCAAACGTGGTGATGCTGAGTTGTTTCAACGTCGCGAGATCCGTTGCTTCGGCACGTCTAATTTCAGTTGTCATGACTTCACTAACCTTCGTTCCTTAATCATTTGCTTGTCGGTACCAATCGTACACCCGCTGGGCCGACTGATAAGGCACAAACCGAACCTCAATTTCCTGATTCGAGTCACCGTGCCGCACATTTAACCGCAAATGGGCCAACCCCGCCCGTTTCATCCAAACCGTTTGAACAAGCACCACTGATTGGATTCGACGCTTTGGTACCAAGTAAGTTTCCCGCTCAAACCAGTGACCCGTTTGAAGGGCGACTAACTGGTCGCTCAGCACGGAAAGGCCGACATTGTGACCCGCATAGAGACCTAAAAGAATCGCTAATGGCACTAACAACAACGCTAACCAGCCCCACGGTCGTAAGAACCAGATGATGGGCACAGTGGGTACCAGCGCCACCAACAAGGCGTTGCGAATCAATCGCCAACGACCGCTAAACGAAATGCGCTCCATGACTGGCCGCTCTTGCGGTACCCAGTTGATAAACCGGTGAATTTCAGCATATCGACGCTGGTTGAGTACCGGCATCAAGACGAGGTTTTTTCCGTCTTCTTTTTCCGAAGCCGATGACGCCAACACGAGTTGGATCGACTCTAATTTCAATAGTTGCCGCAAAATGGTCTGGCTCACGATGACGGTCTGAACCCGACTTTCATTAGCTGAAATGGTATTTCGCTGGAAAAAGCCCTTTTCAGTCACCAATCGCTGCCCCTGTTTGCTTAGTTGGAAATGATAGTAACGCTGAATAATCGTTAAATAGCTAACAACAATACCGAAAATTAGGATAACCATGATCAACCCGACCAGCATCAAAATGCCTAAAGCAGCAACGTTACTAAACGCGTTGTTAAGTACCTTATCCGGCACTAAATCATCTAGCTTGTCGTACAGCCAAAGCACCCCAAGTAGGCTGGGAATCACGCCCATGGACGTTAAGGCGTAGGTGTTGAGGTCCGACCAATTAATGCGGTAAGTTGTATCGGTTGTCGGTTCAGCAATCGATTTGGGCGTTGTCTGAGTTGACGCCTCCCCAGTCGATTCAGTCGTCACACTAGGAACGGATTGTCCCTTCACCAGCGCCTGTAGCTGATCCACGACTGTCTGCGTGACCATCGGCAACTCGCCCTCCGCCTTATCGTGTGATTGGCCCGACGTTTCCAAACTAACCGACGTTAACTTGAACGGCCGCATGAAGAACCACTGCTTCAACTGCAGCGTTTGGATCCTCGTATAGGGCACGTGGACCTGCTTTTTAAAGATGATGCCCGTGTTGATCGTAATCGCCTGCTCGCCGAGGTCGTAGCGGTACCACCAGTATTTGACCACTGCCCGCACTAAATCGAGCGCGATGACGCTGCCCCAAACGAGCAGAAACCAAAATAAGCCTAAATGCCATAACCCAGACGCCGAAATCACGAAGATGAACGCTAGCCCCGCTAAATCACGCCACCAAAACAGCAAAATGGCCAGTGGGTGGAGTCGCTTAGTCGTCATGCGGCGTCGCCTCCAGTGCTAAGGTCATGATCTGCTCCTTCAACTGAGCTGCGGTTTCAGGTAGTACGGACTCGATTTTATGGGTTGTTGCGGCCGTTTCGATGTTGACCGTCTGCAGGTGTTGCCACTGCAAAATCGGCCCCGCTGCTAACGTAACGTTTTGAATGCGATTGATTGGAATCGCCGTTTGTTTGCGAAAGAAAAATCCCGATTGAATCTCAACGTCTCGCGCCGAAATCTGATAACGCCAAAAGTGGTATCGGTACGGCACAATTGCCAATTCCACGACGACTTCCACGATGGTCGATCCGGCAACTAACCACCAAATCCACGCCGGCCAGTGCCAAAAATGCGTTGCCAGCCATAATGCCCCAGTAATCACCGCGCCAAAGATCAGTGACCCAACGGCACTGATCCGCCACACGGTTTTAATCTGCTTCGGTAAAGCTTCCCCTATCATCTGTGTTCCTCCTGTTAATCGTTTGTTTCAATCCCAGTAATAGCGTACCTGAATCTAGGGTGGATTGCTACCTTTTCTATACTGTCGTTTGTGTCCAGCGACAGTGTGCGAAGTTTGCAAAATTTGGCTTCGTTAGCGCGTTTGATCATGGCTGATATTGTGGATACAACCGGTCGGTCAGAAAATTTGGGCTGGAACGCCGTGGGCACGATTCTGAGCCGAAAAACACGTCTCAGAATTCGGCCTTTCACTAAGCTAGAAGTTCACCAGCTAAGTGAAATTTCACGACTGAGCCCAATTTTCTGACCGACCTCTTGTTTGCGGGCTTTCGGCATCGGGACCGCACTCCCGAAAATTTATCATGAAGGGCCAAACTGTCGTACGCTGACAATTGCAAGCATCTCAGCAAGTGTTGAATGGCAACGTAACGCATCAAGTAACAGTACGTTTAAGCGAGTTGAGTCAATGTTCAGGTTAAACTTGTTCATCACGTAAATGACGACTGATGACCGATTGTGCTGTTTACCGAGTTAACATCAATCGCTGTCATACTGTAGCATGACGTCCAGTTAAGCACTTGAGATGGTCTACAATAGCGCCGAATTGTGCCAATGTAAGATGGGGGTCAGCGGCTAGGTATATGCTGTGTCGCGATAATTGGTGGTTGTTGACGAACTTTCAACAACCGCCAATTATCGGGGACGAATTGAAGACTCG
>NZ_BAABMI010000059.1:0-34921 GCF_054785195.1 Secundilactobacillus muriivasis
GGCGCCGAATTTTGTAGCCTGAGAGCGCCGGTTTTCGTGCGGCTTTGGCGAGCGAAGCGATGACAAACAGCCGACACCCAAATCGCACCCAACACTTACGCTTGTGTCCAGCGTAAAGAAAAAACGTTTCCCTGATATCAGTCAGAGAAACGTTTTTTAAGATTAAGCATTACTTCAACGCAAATTTTTCAATAGCGTAAGCAACGCCGTCTTCTTCGTTAGTTTTGGTGATGAACTGAGCGGTTTGCTTGAGTTCGTCGATGGCGTTGCCCATGGCGACGCCGGTGCCGGCGTATTTGACCATGGTGAGGTCGTTGCCTTGGTCACCGATGGCCATCACTTCGTCAGCGGTAAAGCCGAGTTGAGTGGCAAGTTCAGCGACGGCGTTGCCTTTGCTGGCGTTCTTGTTCATGGCTTCAAAGAAGAACGGTTCACTTTGAACCACGTAGAACCGATCACGGTATTCTTGAGGGAAGTCATTGATGAATGGGGTAAGTAATTCTGGATCATCAACGAACATCGCTTTAGAAATCGTGAGATCGTCCGTGATTTCCTCTGGCATCCGGAAACGAATTGGCATCCGAACGAGGAAACTTTCGGCGATGGTGTAACCACTTAAATCGCGATTAGCTGTGTAGATGTGGTCGAGGGTTTCCATGTGGAAGTGGATGTTGTGTTTGCGAGCCAGTAGTTCCAAATCGTAATAGTCATCGGTGCTCAAGTTGTGCTTAACGATGATTCGACCTGAGATGGTCTGGGCTAAGCTACCGTTAAACGTGACCACGTATTCGTCATCACCAGAAATGTTGAGTGGATCGAGGTACTGTTGCACCCCAGTGATTGGGCGGCCGGTACAAAGCACAACTTTAATGCCTTGTTCCCGCGCTTGGGTGATCGTGTCGATCGTCCGTTGGTGAAGTTGTTTTTGGTCGTCTACCAGAGTGCCGTCGATGTCGATTGCGATAAGTTTGATTGCCATTAAAATTCTCCTTTGAGTTAGATAATATTGTCATTGTGTAAATGTTGTTGAAACTGGTTGTAAATGGGGTCAAAGAGGTCAACGTTGCCGGGTTCGGGATGAATCATTTCCCGGGGGAAGAAGAACCGTTGATCACCAGTGAATTTACCGGTAATCGCGTTGACCAGACTGCTAACGGTCGATAGTTCGACGAGGTTGCCATCACGTTCCATCAGTTCAATTTGGGTGAGTGGCTTTTTCATCTTTGGATCGTACGCGTCGTAGGGCAGGTCGTAGCTGTTATTCGTGTCCGTATAGTACTGAGTATTGAAGCCGGCCTTTTCGATAAGGCTTCGAAGCAGTGGTAACTTAGCCTTAGTCTGGTCGGTAAATACCGCTGACTTCAACGGCTTGCGATCCAAGAACCGGTGTGATAGATCACTGAGTATCGGATCCGAAGATTGACGCCAGTGAGCAAAATACGTGGTCAACGTCCCATCATCCAGTAGGAGGTAATCTTCCAAGTCGAACTGGTGCTGGAAGAATGGAAATAACAGGTACGGGGCTGCGGCGCCATGAGCGGCTTCAGGATCGCTATAAATTTCCTTGGCGCGGGTAAGCAGATGACCAAGGATCACCTCCATGGATCGTGATACCGGGTGGAAGTAGATTTGTTGGTACATCTGGAACCGGCTAACGATGTAGTCTTCTACCGCGTGCATGCCGTTGAAGTTAAAGGCGATGCCATCGTGGTAGGGCCGCATAACCCGAAGAATTCGGGTGAGGTCAAACGTGCCGTATTTGGTACCAGTATGGTACGCATCCCGGAGCAAGTAGTCCATCCGATCGGCGTCAATTTGACTGGAGATCATTTGGACGACTTGCGGATTCGGGTAGGTCTTTTGAATCACCGATGCGACCTGTTCCGGAAAATTGGGGCCAACCGCACGAAGCACTTGATTGACTTCCGTTGTGGGGTTAGTCAAAATAGCGGCGGTGATTGCCTCGTGATCAGTTTGGAAAATATGTTCAAACGTATGACTATATGGCCCATGACCAATATCGTGGAGCAACGCTGCACACAAGGCCACTAGCCGTTCCCGGTCGTCCCAAAGGCCATCGCCAGCGGTTTGACTGGGATAATTGCGTTTAAAATTATCGCAAATCTGACGTGTGATTTCGTAAACACCCAGTGAATGGGTGAAACGGGTGTGTTCGGCACCGTGAAAAACGAGGGAGGCCGTTCCGAGTTGTTTGATTCGGCGTAAGCGTTGAAACTCCTTCGTGTTGATCAAATCTAAGATGACGCGGTGCTGAATGTAAATGTAGTTGTGAACGGGGTCCCGGAGTACTTTTTCACGGGGAAGGCGTTCGTCTCGGTATGCCAATCTGACGACAACCTCCTTTAATTAGTGGGTTAAAGCCCAATTTGCCGTTTGGTCATTTTCTGAAGTTCCTTAGCGTAGAGGGCTTGGAAGTCCGGTGTTTGCATTGTTTGGGTAAGACTAGTCGTATCAATTGCGATGCCCGATTGTTCAAAGGTATTGCGGATAGCACCCTTAACATCATCCAAGGTTAAAGGCTGCTTCAAGGCATCGGCAACGTTGATCATGGATTCCGGCCAGACATCGGGGAAGCCCCAAGTATTAGGCTGGTCGTTCAAGCCAGTTTCGTAGAACTGTTTGACGAGTTTGCCACGGAATTGTTGATCGCCCGAAACGCTGAGGTAGGCCATCACGACTAGTGCGCTTGGACTTCGTCGTTGTGAGATGCCGGCGATTTTTTTACCGTCAACGCTTAAGTCAAAGTCACCCGGACAGTAGGAATGGGTGATCTCGTAATTTTCAATGGTTAAGCTCGGAAAAGTCTGTTGCATCACCCGTTTCATCAGGGCGTAACCATCGTCAACGGACAGGTGGTCGTCGGTCAGTTGCGGAATGAAGAGGGAGACGTTAAGAATCCCACCATCGCTGACAACGGCTAAGCCGCCAGAATTGCGGATGAAATAGTCATAGCCTTGGCTAGCGACATCGCCTAAAGCGGCCGTTAGTGCGGGTAAGTGCCGGTCCTTTAATCCAAGGATCAAGGTCGGCGGCAATGTCCAAAAGTGTAAAATAGCCGTGTTTTGAGTGGCCGCAACGTCAAGCAGGGCGTTGGTGAGGCCAAATGCGGCGAGTTTATCGGTTGCTGCCAGTGGGGTATCGATGAGTTGCAATGATGAAAAAAGCTGCTGATTTGTCATAGTTTTACCTCGATTGTCAAAACGGTTCTTTTTAATTATACAATATGGGAGTGAGAATCACCAAGGATTTTGGACTAGACCACATTTGATGCTGATGCTAGGGCCGGCGGTATTTAGAAAAACGGAACTTTTCAAGTTAGGGTCTTGGTTAAAAAATGGCGCGGTACCATCGTTAACGATTATTTTTTGAGCAACCAATCATCACCTGAGTTGTTCCGCACGCTAATTGGTGCCTTTTCTTAAAAAAAGCGTTATAATTATCCAGTATAACTATAAGGAAGGAAGGTTCACGCATGGATGATCTATCAACTAGCATTCCAGTAGGTATTCACCTAGCCACTCATACGGTTCAAGACGGTGAGGCTTCCGATTACGTACTTGATGTTGAGGGCCAAATTGTCCAAATTGGGGAGACAATTTACTTACGGTACCGTGAACCCCAAGAAGATAATCAGGGCGAGCCAGTTCCCGTGACGATTAAGTTTTTACCAAATGGCGATGTGTCATTAACGCGAAATGGTGAGAATCGGTTGCGGATGCACTTTAGCGCTGGTAAACGAATTCGAGCGACTTACCGCACCCCGTATGGGATTGTGCCAGTCGAAACGGTGACGCCACAATTACGCGTTGGCTTCCATGAACGACCATTTGGTGGAGAGGCTGCAATTGATTATCAACTGTATGTTGGACAACAATTATTAGGAAATTACGAGATTCGATTGCAATTTACGGTCTAATCGAGTATAGTTTTTAGTAGACTGTGGAAGGGACGTGCACCAGTTTGGAATTAAAAGTCTTTGAAGGCCAAAACAAAAACGAATTATCGATGATTGAAGTAGCTCACGCCATCTTAGCTGAACGTGGGGATGCCATGCCGTTTGTTGACTTAGCCAATGAGGTTCAGGCATACCTGGGCGATTCGGATAAGGAAATTCGCGAGCGGCTTTCTCAGTTCTATACTGATATGAACATTGATGGTAGTTTCATTTCGTTAGGTGATAACCTCTGGGGTTTACGGACCTGGTATCCATTCGAATCGATTGATGAAGCAACGATCGGTTCTGAAGAGGATGAGGATCATCCACGGACGAAGAAACGTAAGAAGGTTAACGCCTTCTTAGCTGACACGTCAGATGATGATGACGTGATCGACTACGATGATGACGATCCAGAGGATCAAGACGACGTTGACGTTGATGAAGACGACTTAGACGGCGACTATGATGAGGATGACGACGCTGAAGAAGATGACACTAAGGAACTTGGCAAGTACCAAGCTGACTTAGCTGACATCGATGATGGTAGCGACGCTGGTGAAGATGCTGCTGATGAGATGCCAGATGGTATCGAAGGGCAACTATCTGAATTTAGCGACGACGAATTCGGCGACGATGACGACGAGTCTGAAAACTAAATTTGATCATTAAATGAAAGCCTGCTAGGAGAGATTCTGGGGGCTTTTCTTTGCGCGTTTCGGCGTAGTGGCCTAAGAGAACAAATGCTGACTGCAAGTCCAATTAAAACCGTAGCTGAACGAAATAGGTATCATAACGCCGAAAATCAAGTAATCGGGTTGCTCGTCGCAAGGAACGCTGTTTAGAGTGGTGTGCTAAGTGTTGTTAAAGCGTGCTAATGGTCTTACGTCTTTTGATATTGATAATGCACGCAGGAAGCCATAGTGTAACTTGGCAACGAGTTTCGGCTCAGAATTAATCTGTTACTTTTTGGGGTTAATTCAGATAAACAGTATTTGTCACCCCAACCCGTTTCGCTTCACGTTAAGTGGAACTTGGCAGCAAATTTTCGGCTCTGAGCAGAATGCTTCTTTTTGGGGGATATTTGACTCTGGGAAGTTTGGCACCCCAACGACTTTCCTGTCCTTGCGCCGAAACGCGTTTTTCGAAACTGAGAGCTGCATGTAAGGGGACTTAGGTAAACGCCCAAGCCCGGGGCCTTTACCTAAGTCCCCTTACACACTGCTCTCAACCCGTTTCGAAAAACGCTCTAAACATTTCCCTTGACGCCCACCCCAAAAACAAGTAATATAACGTTTGGGCGCTTTACGTTGATGCGTGAAGCCTTTGTTCGGAATAAGAAGCTCCCTATTCGTTGAATAGGGGGCTTCTTTCATTATTTATGACAATGCCCAGATACCCCAAATTAATCTTATGAGGAGTTATATAATGACCAAATATATTTTTGTAACCGGCGGTGTGGTTTCTTCACTTGGAAAAGGAATTGTTGCAGCCTCTCTTGGACGTTTGCTCAAGAACCGTGGGTTAAAGGTAACGATCCAAAAATTCGATCCTTACATTAACGTCGATCCCGGCACGATGAGCCCTTATCAACACGGGGAAGTTTTCGTAACCAACGACGGGACCGAAACCGACTTGGACCTTGGTCACTACGAACGGTTTATTGACAACGACCTCAACAAGTACTCCAACGTGACAACTGGTAAGATTTATTCCGAAGTTTTGGAAAAGGAACGTCGTGGCGACTATCTCGGGGCAACCGTGCAAGTGATCCCACACATTACTGGTATGATCAAAGAAAAGATTATGCGGGCGGGTAAGACCTTGGATGCCGACATCGTCATCACCGAAATTGGTGGGACGGTTGGGGATATTGAATCGCAACCATTCTTGGAAGCCATTCGTCAAATGAAGGCTGAAGTTGGTGATGACAACGTAATCTACATTCACACCACGTTGATCCCATACTTGCACGCCGCTGGCGAAATGAAGACGAAGCCAACGCAACACAGTGTTCGTGAATTACGTGGCTTAGGGATCCAACCTAACGTCTTGGTTGTTCGGACCGAAGCACCGATCACCGATGCGATGCGGAAGAAGATCGCGTTGTTCTGTGACGTGAAACCGGAAGCCGTTGTTGAATCAATGGACGTGGATACGATCTACGAAATTCCATTGCGTTTGAAGGCTCAAGGGATGGATCAATTTATCTTGGATCACTTCCACGTGGACGCACCAGAGGCCGACATGACCGAATGGCAAGGGTTGGTTAACAAGGTTCAAAGCTTAACCAAGACCATCAAGATTGCCTTGGTTGGTAAATACGTGGGCTTACACGATGCCTACATTTCTGTGGCCGAAGCTTTGAAGCACGCCGGCTACCCATTGGATGCCGACATTGACCTTGAAATGGTAGACTCTGAAAAGATCACCAAGGAAAACATTGCGGATACGTTAAAGGACGTTGATGGCCTTATCGTTCCTGGTGGGTTCGGCGATCGTGGGATTGAAGGCATGATTACTGCCATTCAATACGCTCGTGAAAACGATGTGCCATTCTTAGGGATTTGCCTTGGGATGCAAATGGCCAGCGTTGAATTTGCTCGGAATGTCTTGGGTTACGCTGATGCCAACTCAACTGAAATGAACCCAGAAACAACCCACAAGATCATTGACTTGATGGCTGACCAAACGGACGTGACCGAAATGGGCGGGACTCAACGGTTGGGTGCTTACCCATGCAAGTTGCAACCTAACACGGTTACGGCTGCTGCTTACAACAATCAAGATGTGATCTCAGAACGTCATCGTCACCGTTACGAATTCAACAATGCGTACCGTGACGAAATGAAGGCAAAGGGCTTAGTCTTTGCTGGGACGTCACCTGACAACCACTTGGTAGAAGTTATCGAATTACCAACGAACCGGTTCTTCGTGGCAGCCCAATACCACCCAGAATTCCTCTCACGGCCAACTCGAC
This sequence comes from Secundilactobacillus muriivasis, assembly GCF_054785195.1. Lineage (NCBI taxonomy): Bacteria > Bacillati > Bacillota > Bacilli > Lactobacillales > Lactobacillaceae > Secundilactobacillus > Secundilactobacillus muriivasis. The sequence goes on from NZ_BAABMI010000059.1 coordinate 6,936, forward strand.
CAGAAGGCTTGTTCAAGTCCTTTGTCGAAGCAGCTTACGAACAACACCAAGCATAACCACTCATACTTGGAGACAAAAAAGGCGGTCGACGATGACGTTGACCGCCTTTTTTGGGCAAATTTGGGGGAAATGTCGCGATTATGGCCTTTTAAATATTACAAATTAACGTTTTACTAGTTAAACTATTGTATTTTGCCGGGGCATTATTTATCATTAACTAATGATTGCATCGCAGCATGATTTTTTGATTTTTATAGTAGAGGATAATTATGTCATGAAAAAAATGATAATCCACGGTGGTCGGCGCTTGTCAGGTAGCGTCAGCATCGGTGGCGCTAAAAATAGCACGGTCGCGTTAATTCCAGCGGCAATCCTGGCTGATACACCGGTTAAATTTGATATGGTACCAGATATTTTGGACGTTCACAATTTGATGCTGATCCTAGAATCAATGAATGTTCACTCCAAATTTGCGAATGGCGTATTGGAGGTTGACCCAACTGAAATTGTTGAAGCACCAATGCCAAGTCGAGCAATCAAGAGTCTTAGAGCGTCATACTACTTTATGGGCGCCTTACTTGGCCGCTTTGGCCGAGCAACGGTAACGTTCCCTGGTGGTGATAACATTGGTCCTCGACCAATTGACCAACACATCAAGGCCTTTCAGGCGTTAGGTGCTAGTGTGGTTGAGGATAACGGCACGGTCCGCATTACAACGGGTGAAGACGGCTTACACGGCGCCCGCATCTTCTTAGATGTGGTGTCGGTTGGGGCAACCATCAACACCATTTTGGCAGCCGTTAAAGCAACGGGATCCACGACGATTGAAAACGCCGCAAAGGAACCCGAGATCGTGGACATTGCCACCTTCTTGAACAATATGGGGGCGCACGTTCGCGGTGCCGGCACTGATGTGATCCGCATTGAAGGGGTTCCAGCATTACGGGCAACTAACGTACACACCATCATCCCAGATCGGATTGAAGCAGGGACGTTCCTATCCTTAGCTGCAGCGGCTGGTGACGGCATTCAAATCAACAACATTATTCCAGAACACTTGGAATCCTTCACGGCGAAGTTGATTGAAATGGGCGTTAACCTGGAGATGGGCGAGGATAAGGTTTATGTTGGTCGCTCGGATGACTTAAAAGCCATTCAGGTGAAGACGTTACCGTTCCCGGGGTTTGCAACGGATCTCCAACAACCAATCACACCGCTACTTTTGCGGGCGACTGGGAGTAGCATGATCGTTGACACCATTTATCCCCAACGGATAAAGCACATTTCGCAACTCCAGAAAATGGGGGCGCAGATTCGGGCTGAACGTGACATGATCGTGGTTGACCATACTGATCATCTGAACGGAGCAGTCGTTGATGCTGGTGAAATTCGGGCCGGCGCATCATTGATGATTGCCGCCTTAATGGCAGATGGCACAACTGAAATCGAAAACGCGGATAACATCTTACGTGGTTATGGTAGCATTGTCGCTAAATTAACGGCGTTAGGTGCGGACGTTGCCATTGAGGATCCCGTTCGAGTAGAAGATTAAAGCACAGTTTCAAGGTAATTTAACGTGAAACTAATCATTGTTTCACGAATACCCATTGAAATTAATAGGGGTTCATGATATAGTGGTTGGGTTGACGATATAAACAATCAATCTCTGTCTCAGTAAATGATTCAGGGCAAAGGAGCGAACAACTTATGAAGCAAGGTATCCATCCAGACTACCACGAAGTAGTCTTCCAAGATTCAAGTACTGGCTACAAATTCCTTTCAGGTTCAACTGCTACTTCAGCAGAAACTGTTGAATGGGAAGACGGTAACACTTACCCATTGATCCGGGTTGAAATTTCTTCAGATTCACATCCTTTCTACACTGGTAAGCAAAAGTTTGCCAAGGCCGATGGTGCTGTGGACCGTTTCAACAAGAAGTACGGTTTATAATCAAACACGATTATTTGATGACAGCTTTCTCTTTTGGGGGAAGGCTGTTTTTTGTAGTGTGCGGAGCGAGACGGGTTGAGAGCGTAGTGTAAGGCGAGTCCGGTGAAAGCGCCCGGGCCTGGCGGTTTTACCGGACTCGCCTTACGCATAGCTCTCAGTCTCGCGCAGCACGACCCGACGAAGTCTGGAAGCCTATTTGGCCATTCGGCGTGGTAGCCAGAAAGTGCGTGGCTGACAAGTTTCTGAAATTACGGAAACCCTGGAAATAACAGTTCAAGTGACGCCGAATTTCGTAGCCTGAACGAGCATTGTTCAATGCACCATTGGGAATCAAAACAACGCCGGATACCAATACCCAAAGTTTCCCCCAAATATAAATCACCGAACTTTCATTCTCCGAATAAATCGAGTAAAATTAGGGTATCATTTAGGCAGTCGGTTTAACGCTTCAAGTAAGTGCTACCTGAGAGCGGGGGATAAACATGAAAAAGCAGTCACAACATCGCGTTCGGCGGTGGCTTTATCGAATTGGGTTTACGATCCTAGTGTTAATTTCGCTAGGCTTGATTTTCAATCAACAAATCAAAAACTGGTTAGTTAGTTCGTATCAACCGAAAGTAACGGCTAAGTCGGTGGCGGCGAACGAAAAAAAATCGGCGGACTTTAACTTTAAGAATGCAAAATCACTGAATTTTACAACCGTGGCTAAGGCCCGGATGAATGCGCAAAAGGTGCACGTGATTGGTCAAATCTTGGTCCCAAAGGCTAAGATCCACTTGCCAATCGCTAAAGGCGTGGCCAATGAAACCTTAGCGTTAGCTGCTGGTACGATGCGGGCAGACCAAAAGATGGGGTCAGGTAACTATCCGTTAGCTGGGCACCACATGGTTCGCAAGGATATTTTGTTCAGTCCGCTGTACTGGAAAACCAAGGTGGGCGATACGATTTACCTGACGAACATGAAGCACGTCTACCGCTACAAGGTTTACAAGCGGCAGTTTATCGCGGCAACCCGGGTGGACGTCGTTAATCAGACCCGGTCAAACATCATTACGTTAGTGACCTGTGATGCAACCGGTGCGGGTCGGTTGATGATTCGCGGAAAACTGGTTCAAACAATGACGTATGCGGATGCGCCAAATGCAGTTGTTAAGCAGTTTGCTAGTCAGTTTAATAACAAGTAACTAAAAATAAAGGCGCCATGAGATTCCTAAGTTGGAATGTCATGGCGCTTTTGAGTTTAATTGAATCAGCGTTAGGCAACTAAGCCGTTAAATCCGTAGCTTCAATGTGGTCTAACCACTTTGGTAAGGCCTCGCTCAGAACTTGATAGGTATATTCGAAGCGGTGCGTGTACCAAGGATCAGGAATCTCTTCACCCTGGCGATCCGGTAGAATATCCAAGCATAGGTGAATCTTACCCTTATCCGCTGCCGGAGCCTTTTGGTTCAGATTGAAGACGTTTTGACGGTCCATCGTAATGATGTAATCGGCCCACTCAAAGTCACTGCGTTGAATGGGCCGTGAGCGGAGTTGGCTGTAGTCTAACCCGTGAGCAGCCATCACCTTTTGCGCACCAGGGTGAGGGGCGTTGCCCTCTTCTTCGCGGCTGGTTGCGCAGGAATCAACGTGGATGCGATCGCTTAAGCCCCGTTTGGCAACGAGGTCAGTAAAAATGGCGTCTGCCATTGGTGAGCGACAAATATTACCGAGGCAAACAAATAACACGTTAGTCATGATAGGTCTCCTTTATAGTTGTGCTTGATACATGGTACGGGTGGAATCAGTGGATGTCAAGAATAGTGGTGAAGGGCCTCATTTTAAGGCCAAAATTGTGCTACTTAAAGCCCGTAATGCCGGGATTTTAGGGGTATTTAGTCGGATACGAAACAAACGGTAGATTATTTTATCAGAATCCGATTTGGTTATCCAATTACGAACGGTTTCGTAGTACAATGAGATTGTCTGAAAATTGTAGAGAGTGTGAGTAAAGTGATGCAAGGTAATTTTATCTACATTAACTGGGAGCAGGTGAATAACCTGGTAATCTCCTATGGGGTCACAACGGCCGATTTTGTGAACGGCATTCCTAGTGTGCCCCAACGGTTGGTATTAATCGATCAACAAAATGAGGGGAACCAGGTCAATAACCATACCCGGTTCCAAACGGTTTCTGGTCAATCTGCCGCCCGGGAGTTCTTGTTGGGAAAATCGGCAGGCCCGAAGATGTGGTTAGATTATCACGAGGTTGATGACCTGGACTTGCTCATGCCAAGTGAAATTGCGGAATTGTTGTATATGGCGCACATGAAGACCCATTACCATCTGCCGCTGTATTCAAAACTTCAAAATGATTACGCGTATCTTGCAACGACCGAGGGATTTGTGAAGGTGTACTACCGCAATTTGCGTACCTTCAACCATATTCTAGATATCTCACTGAAGCGACATTTGCGGTTGTTGCACAGTAATCGGTGGATGATGTTTAACCGACCGTTTTCGGTCAGCGATGTGCCGGATGATCTGTTCCAACAGTTGTCGGCGGTATTTAGCGAAGGGGTCATCTTTGCGTTTGATCAAGCTGTCGAACGACGACGGCGTTACTTGATCCCGATTCGGTTGCAAGAACACCCGGAACGTCAAAACTGGTGGCGTGATCGAATGGATGTTTACGAAACGTCTCGGCAAGTGGCAACGCTCAGTTACGACGTTGAAGCGAAGCGGTGGGCGTTAGAAATTACGGATGAGACACCGTTTATTGAGGATGAAATTGATTTATAGCAGATACGGGGCGCAGCGCGTCAGTTGTTCAATCAACTGACAAACAGCGCCCTAATTGGTCAAGATAACACCTCAGTCGGAGTCGTGTTATAATAGTGAAGCAGTTTTTTAATGACGTTAAATAATTAGGAGCAAAAACATGAAAATGCAACTTGGTGAAATCGCAACGGCGGTTTCAGCGCAAAATGAAACAACAATGTGGACCGAAATTGAAGTGTCGAGTGTCGCCTTTGATAGTCGGCAATTGACACCTGGCGCGCTATTTGTGCCCTTAGCTGGTGAACGTGATGGCCACGAATTTATCGAACAAGCTATGGCTAATGGGGCAGTCGCCACTTTTTGGAAGGCGGATCGGGGGCCAGCGCCAACGGACTACCCGGTTTTAGTTGTTGATGATCCGCTAACAGCGTTACAGGAACTAAGTCGGCATTATCTCTTAAAAATTAATCCTAAGGTTGTGGCCATTACTGGGTCAAACGGTAAGACGACGACTAAGGATATGGTAGCCGCCATCCTCGCCACGCGGTTTAACGTGACGAAGACTCAGGATAACTTTAACAACGAAATCGGGGTTCCCGTGACGATCTTGGCGATGGAACCCAACACCGAAATTTTGGTGATCGAACTTGGGATGGACCGGCCAGGACAGCTGGACTTTTTGAGTAAACTGGTTTCGCCTGATTTGGCCATTATCACCATGATTGGCGAAGCCCACATTGAATTCTTCGGGACGCGCGGGAAGATTGCCGATGCGAAGATGGAAATCACTCACGGGCTCAAGGAAGACGGCCTTTTTGTGTTTGATGGCGATGAACCATTGTTGCAGGAACGAGCAACCGCGGTTGAACAACGCCAAATGACGTTTGGGCGTCAAGCAGCTGACGAGATGGTTGCTACTGAAGTGCAAACGACGGAAACGGCCACGACCTTTAAGACGAATCAGTGGCCAGATCAGCTATTTGAACTGCCAATGATCGGTGACTACAACGTTAACAATGCGTTGGCAGCCCTGTGTGTAGCGCAGGCTTACCGAATCAGCGCGAGTGACGCTGCGCAGGCTTTTTTGGACATGGATCTAACTAAGAACCGGGCTGAATGGGTAGATGGCGCTGCTGGCGAACGGATTTTGAGTGATGTGTATAACTCCAATCCAACGGCGGTGAAAGAAGTAATGGCGGCCTTTTCACAGGTTGACGTTGCGGGAACGAGACGGGTTGTGCTGGGGGATATGCTGGAGCTTGGTGCTCAGGCGGATGCGTTGCACGCGAGTCTGGCTTCGGCGTTTGATCCACAGCTGATTCAAGCAGTTTATCTGGTTGGGCCTCACATGAAGGCGTTGTACGATGAGTTACTCAAGCAGTATCCTGAAACAGCGCTCCACCTTTACCAGACGGATGAGCTAGCAACGTTAACGGCGCAACTTCAAACGGACATGACTTCTGCCGATGCCGTGTTGATCAAAGGAAGCCACGGGATTCACTTGGAAACAGTTTTAGCGGAACTAAAAGCATAGTTAAGGGGGACTTTATTGCCGAAAATCAATGACGGTAAATAAAGTCTTTTTATTTTTTATGACGAGTTAGTAACCGGTTACGAGGGGGTGAGGTCGGTATTAAGAGGTAAACTGATTTACCTAACAAAGCGGTACCTGCTGGTTAAATAGTTGCGTTTAATAGTTATCTGGTGTATGATACGCTAGTTATGTTTTTTTAAATGATACGATGTCAATTGGGTAATCGGACGCGACACGAGACGGATTTCTCTTAGTCCCATTGCCCTTGTAAAAGCCTATCTAGGAGGAAACTTATTTGAAGTTTAATGAACTCGGGTTATCAGATGCCCTGCTCAAAGCCGTAGAACGTAGTGGGTATGAAGAAGCAACCCCAATCCAAGCCGAAACCATCCCAATGGTGCTTAAAGGTCAAGATGTGATCGGACAAGCCCAAACTGGGACTGGTAAGACTGCTGCGTTTGCACTACCAATTCTTGAAAAGATTGACAAAGACAATCCTAACATTCAAGCATTGGTGATCTCACCAACTCGTGAACTTGCCATCCAAACCCAAGAACAAATTTACCGGTTGGGTAAGGACGAACATGCCAAGGTTCAAGTTGTGTACGGTGGGGCAGATATCCGTCGTCAAATTAACAGCTTGAAGAGCCACCCACAAGTTTTAGTTGGGACGCCAGGCCGTTTATTGGATCACATGAACCGTCGGACAGTGAAGTTAGACCACGTTAAGATGTTGGTCTTGGACGAAGCTGACGAAATGTTAAACATGGGATTCTTAGATGATATTGAAAGTATCATCAAGGCTATTCCTAATGAACGGCAAACTATGCTGTTCTCAGCAACGATGCCACCTGAAATCAAGCGGGTTGGGGTTCAATTCATGAACAACCCTGAACACGTTAAGATCAAGGCCAAGGAATTGACCACCGACTTAATCGATCAGTACTATGTTCGAGCTAAGGATTACGAAAAGTTCGATGTGATGACTCGATTATTCGATGTTCAATCACCTGACCTGACCATCGTCTTCACCCGGACTAAGCGTCGGGTGGACGAAATCACTCGCGGTTTGGAAACTCGTGGCTACAACGCTGCTGGGATCCATGGGGATTTGACCCAAAAACGGCGGATGCAAATCTTGAACCAGTTCAAGCACGGTCAATTAGATATCTTAGTGGCGACCGACGTTGCTGCTCGTGGGATCGACGTTGAAGACGTGACCCACGTTTACAACTACGATATTCCTCAAGATCCAGATAGTTACGTGCACCGTGTCGGCCGTACTGGCCGTGCCGGGCACCATGGTGTGTCATTGACCTTTGTCACACCAAACGAAATGGATTACCTGCGCGAAATTGAAAAGTTAACCAAGGTGCGGATGTTACCACTGAAGCCACCTTCGGCTGAAGAAGCCTTTACTGGTCAATTGAGCAACGCAGAATCCACGGTTAAGGATCTGGTTGAAAAGACCGATACTGAAAAGTACGAAAAGATGGCTAACAAGTTGCTGGATCAATACGAAGCGATTGATTTAGTGGCTGCCTTACTGAACGACTTAACCAAGGACGATTCAACTAAGGTCCCAGTTAAGATCACACCAGAACGGCCATTACCACGTCGCAAGGGTGGTTCCGGTAACCGGAACTACCGTGGCGGTCGCGGTGGTAACAACCATGGTCGTGGCGGCAATGGTCGTCGTTACGGCAACAAGAGTGGCGGCGGTGATGGCCACCACCGTTACTCAGGCGGTAACAACAAGGACCACCGTGATCACAAGAACCGCGATCACAAAAGCAATGGTGGTGGCAAGCGTCAATTCACCATCCGTAAAAAAGACTAATTAACTTGAAGCACCGAGTCGCTAACGTTTTGTTGGCGGTTCGGTGCTTTTTTGATTGTCGTTTGTGTCCAGTGTAAGTGTGCGGAGCGAGACGGGTTGAGAGCAGTGTGCAAGGCGACATCGGTGAAGGCGCCCGGGCCTGGCGGGTTTACCGATGTCGCCTTGCATGCAGCTCTCAGTCTCGCGCAGCACCATTCGGCGTGGTGGCCAGAAAGCGCGTGGTTGACAAATTCTTACAACTTCAGGAACCCTAGAAATAACAGTTTAAGTGGCGCCGAATTTTGTAGTCTGAGAGCGCCGGTTTTCATGCGGCTTTGGCGAGCGAAGCGATGACAAACAGCCGACACCCAAATCGCACCCAACACTTACGCTGGGCACAAGCGTCAGCAACAAAGCGTTGGTTAAATTTAACCAGCAGTCCCCAGCATCACCCTTCCATCTAAGTCAGATTGTGATAAAATGAAGACTACGATTATGAATGAAGCGAGGAAGAGCAGCGTGATTTATGGGATTGGCGTTGATATTGAGGAAATTGATCGGATTCGAGCGTTATCGGATCGGCAGCATTTTGTCACGAAGGTGCTGACACCGGCGGAAGTAGCGGTTTATGATGCTTTAGGTGAGAAGCGGGCAGCGGAGTTTTTAGCTGGTCGTTGGTCAGCCAAAGAAGCATACAGTAAAGCGCTAGGAACTGGCATCGGCAAAGCAGTTTCGTTTCAAGATGTTGAGATTTTAGATGATGCGACGGGCAAACCTGAACTCGTTCGGCACCCCTTTGAAGGTAAGGGGTTTATTTCCATTTCACATACCAGCCAACTCGTAATGACGCAAGTACTATTAGAAGGAAGTTCTGAAGAATGACGACAATTGGCACACACCGACCAACGCAACTGGTGATCGATCAAGCAGCAATTTACCACAACATCGCAACCGAGAAGGATCGGTTAGCGAAAGGAACCGACCTATTTATGGTGGTCAAAGCAAATGGTTATGGTCACGGCATTACTCAGGTGGCGACTACGGCTGTGAAGGCTGGAGCAACTGGATTTTGTGTTGCGATTTTGGATGAGGCATTGACGTTACGGGCAGCTGGTTTTAACCAGCCCATCTTAGTGCTAGGGATTACTGAACCCCAGTATGCGGGCTTGATGGCTCAAAAGCACATTTCAGCGACTGTGGGCTCGCAGGATTGGCTTGAAGCCGCAACCACGAGTATTGAGACCGTTTCACCGGACCAACCGTTAAACGTTCATTTAGGCCTTGATACAGGAATGGGGCGAATCGGGTTTCAGGAACCTGATGCGCTAGCGGCGGCAGTCACGGTGTTAACGGCATCGCCAGCCTTTAACTTTGAAGGTATCTTTACGCATTTTTCAAAGGCCGACTCAGCTGATACGGCGTACTTTGAGAAACAAATCAGCCGCTGGCAGGCCTTCATGGCAGTCCTGCCAGAGCGACCACGGTACGTTCACGTGTCGAACTCAGCAACTAGTTTGTGGCATGATGCTTGCAACGGTAATATGATTCGATTCGGGGTTGCGGGATATGGACTAAACCCATCGGGAACCGAATTGACGGCGCCGTTTGAATTGCAACCGGCGATGCGTCTAGAAACCAAAATCGTGTTTGTGAAGCAGTTGAAGGCGGGTAACTCGGTCAGCTATGGGGCAACTTACACTGCTCAACAGGATGAATGGGTTGCGACCCTGCCAATCGGCTATGCTGATGGATATGAACGGCGGTTACAAGGCTTTCACGTGCTTGTTGATGGCCACTTCTGTGAGATTATTGGCCGCATTTGTATGGATCAAATGATGGTTCGACTACCACACGAGTACCCAACTGGGACGATGGTTACTTTAGTCGGGAACGACCATGGCGCTACCATTACGTTACAGGACGTTGCGGATTATTGCGGCACCATTCATTATGAGCTTGCCTGTGGATTTACAACTCGGGTACCGCGAGTTTATTTAAATTAATTATAGTAAGATAAAATTAGTGTCAATTTAAAACCGGTCAGTGGGTGTTACCACTGGCCGGTTTTTCATGTCGATTAATGGTTGGTGTCAACTTTTCAGCGTGGGCTGCTGATGATTTGAAATGAGTGCTGATTGCTGGTAGTTAGTGAGAGTTAACCACAGTTTTGTGTGAGGGCGTGGGAGATCATTAGGGAACTGATTGCGTAATCAATCCTAACTATACCAATCACAGTTTCTGGTTGAGTGTCCGCTAAGTGGCTACTCAACGGCATTAAAGTATGTTAAAATAACACTCATGAGTAACGGATTAATTAGGGGTTTATCATGAGACACTATATCGTACAAAAAATGTCATTTAAACAGCACGCACTCCATTCACGAGATTCGTATGGCCAGATTCGACTACTTGTAGCCACATCTCACCAAACGGGCATCGAACTGACGCCTAGTAATGTGATGATGACAACGTCTTTGGTAACGGGCTATCAAGCGATGAGCGACCTTAATGAAGAAATTGTTCAAGAGTATCTGCCATGTGAAGATGAAGTTGCACAACTCTATTTAGAGCAGTAGTGCGGACGTGGTGTAAGGGGATGAGAGAGATGGCAATAGATGAGATTAAACGCGGGGACATTTTTTACGCGGACCTGTCACCGGTGATTGGCTCTGAGCAGGGTGGTGTCAGACCGGTGTTGATCGTTCAAAACAACATTGGGAACCACTACAGTCCAACCGTGATTGTTGCGGCAATCACGGCGCGAATCTCGAAGCCTAAGATGCCGACCCACGTGGGGATCAAGGCGCATCATACCGGAATCGAGAAGGATTCGGTGATTTTATTAGAACAGATTCGAACCATTGATAAACAACGGTTAAAGGATCACGTGGCTCATCTGGATGACGCTACCATGATTCAAGTTGACCATGCGTTAGAGGTCAGCATCGGGTTAGGTAGTAAGAAAACGGATTATAAAAAGCGTAAACGCGCGTAGATGTACATAGAAAAAGTAATGAGTTAAGTACGTTAGGATAAACCATTGTAGCGGCATTAAAAAGCGTCGTTGAGTTCTCAAGTCGAGAAATCAACGACGCTTTTTGGGTTAACTTCGTGTTACCTAACCCTCTTTTTTGAGGTCTTCAATTTCGGCCACCCGGAACTCTTTACGTTCTAGAGCGTGGACGATGCGATCTAGTTTATCCGCGTCAACTTCAGCGGGTAATGTGAACATGATCCGGTGAACCATTTCGCCCTCTTCAGCATCGAGGCTGATGACACTGGCGATATTAGTGTATTTGGTAATAATCTTCGCAACTCCTGCTAAATCGCCACGGTTGCCGGATGAGACAACCGTTAAAACGTAGGAGCCAATATTGACGTTCCAAGATTGAGACAGCATATCCATCAAGCGGGTATGGGTCAAGATGCCATAGAACTTGTTGTTGGCGTCCAAAACAGCGATATAGGGGAGGTCCTTGATTGAGAAGAAGACGTTAAAGAACGCGGCATTAACTGAGATGAACTTAGTGGCGTTCTTCAGTAAAGTCGTTACTGGGAGGTGCATGTCACCACCGCGAGATTTGTGGCGGTAAATGTGCATCTTGTAGATGTTCCCGCGGAAAATCGTTCCGGTTTCATCTAGGATCGGCACACAACGGTAACCGGAATCTTCCAGGACCTTAAGGGCTTCTTCAAGGGTCACGTTTTCTTGGACCGTGATCAGGCGCTCTTTGGGTTTGATCAAGGATTTCAACAACATAGGGTGTAACCTCCTAATAATTAGAACTCTCTAATAAACTATCAATATCATAACACAAAACGGGGGACGATTCAGCGATAGTCGTGCAATTGTGGTCCGTTTTTCAGGTGGCATTAACGAAGAAGGGCGTCACACAGCCGGTGAGACGATAAAAAAATACCCGCGCTTAACGCGAAAGGTTAATGGCGCGGGTATTAAAGCTTGGTTAGTAGATCACCACGGGAGTCTTCAATGGGACGGTAGCGTAAACCTTACTCATCACGGAAGGTGGCGTGTTGACACAACCGTGAGAACCATGAGTGAGGTACCAGTTACCGCCATAGCGTGGCTGCCAAGGCGAGTCGTGGATCCCAACACCGGTATCATCAACCGGCATCCAGTAGCTCACGGGTGAGGCGTAGTTCGAGCCGTCATCATTTTGACCACGTAACGTTGCGTTACGCTGCTTGCTCCAAACCACGTAAACGCCAGAAGGGGTGGTCCCCTTCACTGGTTTACCGGTGACGACGGCAGTTGAGATAACAAGCTTACCATGCTTGTAGATCCACATGTGTTGGTGGGCCTTAGAAACTTCAACGTAGGTGTTACCGATATCCGTTCCGTTAGCGTGGTAGCCGGTTCCTTGAATCACCGGTGTTCGAGTCGTTGATTTACCTGCTAACACGATCTTAGCGAGCTTAGGTGTTTCGGATGCGACTTTGATGCTCCAGCCATACAAACCGGCTGGAACGGTAACGGTGCTGCCACCAGTGGTTTTGAAGTGGCGGGCGTGGTGAACCGTTCCGTACTTGTAACTAAGTTTGGTCAAATACTTCAAGATTTGAGGTTGTGAAACAGACACGTTGCCGTTAGTCGTCGTCAACCAGCTCGCAATGGTATCACTAGGAATCTGAACGGTATGACGAGCCAAGTGATAAGTAATGGTGTTTTTCGATAAGGTCGTTGCCTTAGTCTTCGCTGCTTTCAGTTTCGGACTATTCGCTAAAACGGTCGGCTTCACGTAGGCCTGTTTCAAATTGATTTGGGTTTTATCTTGGCGAACCGCAGCTGATAAAGCGGCTGCGACACTGGCTTGGGTGACCTCAGTCCCGTAAGTCGGTGCCTTGATTTGGAACTTGTGTTGCTGATAGACCAGCGTTGCGTTTACCGTTTTTGTACGGTTGGTGCCGGCCGATGCCACGACTTGAGACGCGAGTCGGTTAAGTTGCGTTTGATCGATTGCTTGCTTACTGAGCGACTGATCACTGGCTGCCGCCGTTGTGAGGTGCATGGGCCAAGCAAAAGCGTTTTGCTTGGCTAATAATTGCTGTAACGTTGCAGTAGAATAAGCTTTAACTCCGGCTTCTTTGGAGGTAAAGGTCGTGAGCGTTCGTTGATGCTCACTAATGGTGTAGCGTTGGTTAGAAAGTTTGTTGCGCAGCGTTTGGGCAGCTTGGGCCGCCGTTTGACCACCAACGTGCACGCCGGCAATCTCAGTATCACTCAAAAAGTGACTTTGAAAGTGGGTGGCACGCCAAACGTAACCAAGGCCAAACGCCAGAATAATGGTAGCACTAGCGGCGATCCACCGCTTTTTATGTGTCATGAATAGTTCCTCCTTGTTCGGCTTAGTCTAAGGGTACAGCAAAGCGCGGGGGCAATCAACACTTAGACATATAGTTAGGTAAGTTCGGTTAGATTGTTACAAAATCTGGCAATGAGGGACTTGTGAAGTGTTTTTAATGAGAATTAGATGAGCAAATTACCGGTTTATCAACCGATTAGGCGATACTTAGTGAAAAAATTCTCGAATTTGAGTCGTTCTGCTAGCGACTGCTTTAACATTCATGATACAATGTCTCATGTTACAACAACACATTAATAGAAGAGGTGGAGTACATTGTCTAAGAACCATCAAAAAGTTGTTCTCGTGGGCGACGGGGCCGTTGGCTCAGCTTACGCATTCTCATTAATGCACCAAAATTTAGCTGAAGAATTAGTCATTGTTGACGTTATTAAAGAACGTACGGAAGGGGACGCCCTTGATTTAGAGGACGCCCAAGCATTTACCTCACCAAAGCGTGTTTACGCTGGTGACTACAGTGATGCTAAGGACGCAGATTTAGTTGTAATCACTGCTGGTGCGCCACAAAAGCCAGGCGAAACGCGTTTGGACTTGGTTAACAAGAACCTGAAGATCTTGTCATCGATCGTTAAACCAATCGTTGACTCTGGATTCGATGGCATCTTCTTGTTAGCGGCTAACCCAGTTGACATTTTAACTTATGCGACTTGGAAATTCTCAGGATTCCCAAAGAACAAGGTTATCGGTTCAGGGACTTCACTGGATACTTCTCGTTTACGGGTTGCGTTGGGTAAGAAGCTTGAACTTGACCCACGGAGCATTGAAGCTTACATCTTGGGCGAACACGGCGATACTGAATTCGCTGCCTACGATGAAGCAACGATTGGCTCAAAGTCATTATTAGAGATTGCCGCTGATAAGGGCATCACTAAGGAAGACTTATTACAAATTGAAGATGAAACTCGGAACAAAGCTTACGAAATCATCAACCGCAAGGGCGCCACTTACTACGGTGTTGCCACTTCATTGATGCGCATCACGCGGGCAATTTTACGTGATGAAAACGCCGTGCTTCCTGTTGGCGCAGCCTTAGATGGCGAATATGGCTTGGACGATGTCTTCATCGGTACCCCAGCCATCATCAACGCTAGCGGTCTTGCCGGCGTTGTCGAAATCAACTTAAGCGACGATGAAAAAGCTAAGATGGCTGCTTCAGCAGAAACTTTGAAGCAAGTTACCAAGGACGGCTTAGCTGCCTTAGATGCAGAAGCTTAATTCGCGTTATTAATTAAACGGAGTCAATCAACCTGTGTGGTTGGTTGGCTTTTTTTATCACGCTTGTGTCCAGTGTAAGCATCATTGATGTGAGTTTGTGAAATGTGATTTTTGTGAACTGTCGATTCCAGTAAGCGGCTAGGTTCCTGCTATGGGGCCGGCCTGAGCCAAAGGGCGGTCTCAGTCCTCGAATTGAAGCCACGCCAAAAATCATGCGAGTCTTCAATTCGTCCCCGATAATTGGCAGTTGTTGGAAGATCATCAACAACCACCAATTATCGCGACATAGCATCCACCTAGCCGCTTACCGAAATCTTACGTTGGCGCAATTCGGCACTATTGTAGACCATCTCAAGTGCTTAACTGGACGTCATGCTACAGTATGACAGCGATTGACGTTAACTCGGTAAAAAGCACAATCAGTCAGTAGTTGTCGTTTCCGTGATGAACAAGTCTAGCCTGAACATTGATTTAACTCGTTTGAACGTACTGCTGACCCGATGTCGTAACGTTGCTGTTCAATACTTACTGAGATGCTTGGAATTGTCATCGTACGACAGTTTAAGCCCTTCATGATAAATTTTCGAGTGCGGTAATCGATGCCGAAAGCCCGCAAACAAGAGGTCGGTCAGAAAATTGGACTCAGCCGTGAAATTTCACTTAGCTGGTGAACTTCCAGCTTAGTGAAAGGCCGAATTCTGAGACGTGTTTTTCCGGCTCAGAATCGTGCCCACGGCGTTCCAGCCCAAATTTTCTGACCGACCGGTTGTGCCCACAATATCACCCATGATTAACGCGCCAACGACGCCAAGTTTCATAAACAGCGGATACTGTTGCTGGACACAAACGACAATATCTCTAAAAAATGAGTTAAACGAAGTAACAAGTACGCTAACTTGCCGTTATTCCGGGCATATGCTATAATTTCTGGGTTAAAATGAGTTCGTAAGAATTTGTAACGCTGAACGATATGGCCTATCGTTCAGCTATTTTGCATGGTTAAATAAAGATAATTGAAGAACGCGATAAGGAGAATTTAATTCCGATGAAGATGATTGTTGGACTTGGCAATATTGGCCCCCAATACCACGAGACGAGACACAATACCGGGTTTATGGTGCTTGAACAGTTCGCTGAACAGGCGGGACTGGCTTTTACTACCCGGAAAATGGAAGCAAAATTAGCGAGCGGCATGATCAATGGTGAGAAGGTACTGTTGGTTGAACCCACCACGTTTATGAATGAGTCTGGACGGGCGGTTGGTGCTTTGATGCATTTCTATAAGTTAGACGTCAAGGACCTGATCGTCATTCAAGATGATATGGACATGACGATTGGTCGCATTCGGTTACGTGCGAAGGGCTCAGCTGGTGGCCATAACGGCATCAAGAGCATCATTTCAGCCCTTGGCACCAGCGAGTTTGACCGGATAAAGGTGGGCATTGCGCACCCCGATAAGAGTAAGGTCGTGAACTACGTGCTTGGCAAATTCACAGCTGATCAGCGCGCAGATTTCAATCAGGCAGCTGACCACGCTGTCGCAGCCTTAAACGATTGGCTCGACGGCGTTGCAATGCCAGAGTTAATGAACCGGTACAATTAGACAAGTTAAGTTGGAGAGGAGGGGGATCACGTGGAATTAACAACGTTTTTAGCACAGATGCCACAGTATAGTCAATTAGTAGCTGATTTTGACCAGCAGGGCCGTCAACTTGTGACGGGAATCGCCGGGTCAGCGCGAACGATGTTGATTGAAACGCTGTTAAAGCGGGAACAACGACCAATCGTTTTTGTGACCGATACGATTTATCATGCGGACCAATTGACGGATGAGTTGAGCAGTGTGCTGGATGAGCAACAACTATTTGAATTTCCAGTCGAAGAGCTATTGGCAGCCGAGTTAGCAACCAGTTCGCCAGAGTTTATGGCGCAACGCTTACAGGCGTTAAATGCCTTGCGGCGGCAGCAACCAGCCGTCATCGTCACATCGGTTTCCGGGTTGCGGCGGCAATTACCAGATCCAGAAACGTTCGATAATGCACGGTTTACGTTAACACCCGGTGGCGAAGTTGACCTAGAAAAGATGGCTGCACGCTTGCAGCGGATGGGCTATCATCGTCAAAAATTAGTTGATGCACCAGGGGACTTTGCGATTCGGGGGTCCATTATTGATATTTATCCGTTGGATACGGACTATCCGGTTCGGGTCGACTTATTTGATACAGAGATCGATTCGTTACGCTACTTTGATGCTAGCAATCAGCGGAGCGTTGAAAACATCGAATCCGTCACGATTTTACCAGTGACGGATATGCTAATGACGCCGGAGCACCGTGAACAAGCAGCTACTGAGTTACAAAAGGTACTGGGCAAGGAACAACGGCAATTAGGTGATGAAGCGGCTGACCAACTTGGTAACTTCATCACACCACTGATCGAAGCCCTCCAAAAAGGGGACGTTTCGGCAGAACTGCGGTTATTTGCGAACAACTTCTTTGGTAAGACCCAATTGTTAGATTACTTAGCACCCAATGGTCTGGTGATGTTGGACGATTACCCACGGTTACGAGATACTGGCAAGCAACTTGAGCTGGATGAGGCGAACTGGGCAGTGGATAAGCTGGCAACGCGTCAGATTTTTAGCCAGCAAAAGTTCGGCTTACACTTCCAAGATGTGCTCAAACGCGATAAGCACGCCTCGATTTACTTTGCGCTCTTCCAAAAGGGCATGGGTAACATGCGTTTTGATCAACTCCTCGATATTCCAACGCGAAGCATGCAGCAGTTCTTTGGTCAAATGCCATTGCTTAAGCAGGAGATTAATCGCTGGCAAACGACTCAGCAAACCGTTGTCATGATGATTGCGGATGAGGAACGCTTGAACAAGGTGTCATCGACCCTGATGGATTTTGATATCAGCGCCGTCATGACGAAGGCCGCGGATATTCAACCTGGCGTGGTTCAAATTGTCCCAGGACGGAGCCAGACTGGGTTTGAATTACCAGATGCGAAGTTGGTCGTGATCACTGAAGCTGAAATGTTTAAACAGGTCACCAAGCACCACCGTCGCCGGCAGACATTGGCCAACGCGGAACGCTTGAAGAGTTACACTGACTTGAAACCCGGTGATTATGTTGTGCATGTTAATCACGGGATCGGGCGGTTTGAAGGCATGCAGACGCTGGAAGTGGATGGGGTCCATCAAGATTACATGTCCATTGCCTACCAGAGTGATGCGAAGTTATTCATTCCCGTTAGTCAGTTAAACCTGATTCAAAAATACGTTTCTTCAGAGGATAAACGGCCAAAAATTAATAAACTTGGTGGCTCGGATTGGGCCAAGACCAAGAAAAAGGTTGCCGCTAAGATTGAAGATATTGCGGATGAGTTGATTGAACTCTATGCAAAGCGTGATTCTGAACGGGGATACGCCTTCCCGCCAGATGATGCCTACCAGCAACAGTTTGATAATGATTTCCCGTACTCCGAAACACCAGATCAGTTGCGGAGCATCGATGAAATTAAGCACGACATGCAAAAGGAAAAGCCGATGGATCGTCTGTTAGTCGGTGATGTGGGCTATGGGAAGACCGAAGTGGCGTTGCGAGCAGCCTTTAAGGCGATCGAAGCGGGCAAGCAGGTGGCCTTTTTGGTGCCAACGACGATTCTTGCACAACAACACTTTGATACCATGACTAACCGGTTTGAAGGGTATCCGGTTAAAGTGGCGATCTTGTCACGGTTCCAGACCACGAAGCAGGTGAATGAAATTATCGCCGGGCTCGCAGACGGTAGCGTTGACGTGGTTGTCGGGACGCACCGGTTGCTGTCAAAGGATATTAAATTCAAGGATCTTGGCCTGTTACTCGTCGATGAGGAACAGCGGTTTGGGGTGAAGCATAAGGAACGGCTCAAGCAATTGAAGTCGCAAGTTGACGTGCTCACGTTGACGGCAACACCGATTCCACGAACCCTGCACATGTCAATGTTGGGGGTTCGTGATCTTTCCGTTATCGAAACGCCACCAGCTAACCGGTTCCCCATTCAAACGTACGTGATGGAACAAAACGCCGGCGCTATTCAGGACGGCATTCGTCGAGAAATGCAGCGTGGTGGCCAAGTCTTCTTCCTGCATAACCGGGTGGACGACATTGAAGAAACGGTGAGTCAAATCAAGGCGCTGGTGCCGGACGCAGAAGTCGGCTACATTCATGGGCAGATGACCGAAAATCAACTTGAAGGGATCCTTTATGATTTCATTCGGGGCGACTATGACGTACTGGTCACGACCACGATTATTGAAACCGGGATCGATATACCAAACGTCAACACACTGTTTGTGGAAAATGCCGATCACATGGGCTTATCGCAACTGTATCAACTCCGGGGCCGAATCGGTCGGAGTAACCGGGTTGCCTATGCCTACTTCATGTATCAGCCAAACAAGGTGTTAACGGAAGTCAGCGAAAAACGGCTTGAAGCCATCAAGGATTTCACGGAGTTGGGGTCCGGCTTTAAGATTGCGATGCGGGATCTATCGATTCGAGGTGCTGGTAACCTGTTAGGTAAGCAGCAGCACGGGTTTATTGATTCCGTGGGGTATGATTTATACTCCCAGATGTTGGCAGACTCTGTGGCTAAGAAGCAGGGTAAGCAGACCACGCCGAAGACGGATGCTACCGTCGAACTTGGTATGGAAGCTTACTTACCAGCGACCTATATTGATGATCAACAGCAAAAGATTGAAATGTATAAGCGAATTCGACAGATTGAAGGGCCAGAAGACGTCACCGAGATTCAAAATGATTTGATTGACCGGTTTGGCGAATATCCAGCAGAAGTCACGAATTTACTGGCGGTCAGTCAGGTTAAGATTCAAGCGGATGCGGCCTTAATTGAAAAGTTACATCGCAATAAGGATCAAATCGTTGTGACGTTATCTGATCAAGGAACGGTACAGTTCAGCGGTGAGGACGTCTTTAAGGCGTTAGCTAAGACCAAGCTCCGGGCAACTGTCGGCATGGCCGGCGAACGGATGGTCGTGAAACTCGTCATTCAACCGAAGATGACGCAACCGGTTTGGTTGGCTGAACTGTCCCAATTTGTCGTCGCGTTAGGTGAACTCGTTGGGCAACAACCAGTGGGCTAAGGTGACAGTATGAAAAGAAAAACGATGAAGACAATGATGCAGGGGGCAATTTTGTTGTCCGTTGCCTCGTTGATCGCTAAGATTTTGAGTGCGGTGTACCGCGTGCCGTTTCAAAATATGGTTGGGAATACTGGGTTTTATGTTTACCAGCAAATTTACCCAATTTATGGCATTGGGATGACCTTCGCGTTAAGTGGCCTGCCAATGTTTATCTCAAAATTAGTGGCGGAATCGGGTACGCAAGCAGAGAAACTCAGCTTGTTGTCCCGGGTACTCGTTTTGATGATGGGCTTTTCACTGATCCTGTTTGCAGGATTACAGCTTTTTGCACTTCAAATTGCGGTGGCGATGGGCGATCCTAGGTTGGCAATCATTATCCGCTCGGTGAGTTGGATGTTTTTATTATCACCGTTTCTGGCGGTCAGCCGGGGATATTTTCAAGGTGAATATGATATGCGACCTTCGGCAACCTCGCAGCTCGTTGAACAACTTGTTCGGGTGACGGTGATTTTAACCGTCGCCTACTGGGCAATGCGTCATCAATGGGACGTGTACCGAATGGGCGCTTGGGCGATGAGCAGTGCTGCGATCGCTGCGGTTTTTGCGAGCGCAGTGATGGTGTGGTACGTGCGACAGGCGCAGGTCAATTTCTGGCAACCAGCGTTACAACCGGCGAAAATTAGCTATTCAGACCTAGCGAAACGCCTGTTGATCGAAGGGGGAACCATTAGTCTCTTCGCGTCAATGATGGTGCTTTTGCAACTGATTGATTCCTTTACCGTGAAGCGGGGATTGGTGGGCTATGGGCTCACTGATTTAGCGGCTAAGTCCGTTAAGGGGATCTATGACCGTGGCCAACCGTTAGTTCAATTGGGATTGGTCGTGGCGACGGCCTTTGCCTCATCGCTGTTACCCTCGTTGACAGAAGCATTAAATCAACGTAAGTGGCGTCAGTTTGTGCGGCAGGCCGGCAGTGTGATTCGGATGAGCCTAGTTATTGCCAGTGCAGCGGCGGCCGGTTTAATTGCTTTGATGCCGGAAGTGAACCGGTTACTGTTCGGTGATGCAACTGGTTCCGGTACGCTGTCGATTTACGTATTAAGTATCATCTTTGCCACGTTGATTACGATTTATAATAGTATCTTACAGAGCCTGAACCGGTTTACCACGACCCTAGTTGGTCTGGGGATCGGCTTAGCAGTGAAGGTGATTTTTAACCAACGCAGCGTCGTTTCGATGGGTGCCGTTGGGGCGAGTTGGACCACGGTGATTGCGTTAGCGGCCATGACCATTTTTCTGATGCAGCAGCTAAAGGAATTTGACTTTGCTGCTTTTCGAAACGGCTTACTTCGAAAATTGGTGGGTGTCTGCGTCGTGATGATCGTTGGACTACGGTTGCTCATGGACATTTTGCAAGGCATGATGTTACAAGCCGGGGTATCACCCCGTGGTTCAGCGTTTCTTCTCACGATCATCGGTGTCGCAGCGGGCGTTTGGCTCTTTTTGAAGCTCGCGCTTAAAACGCACCTGCTTGCACTTCGCGAGTGGTTAATGTTACCGTTAGCAAGTCGATGGCTTCGCTGGTTACGGGTCAAGTGAGGTGCCATAAGTTATTAACATACTGGAGGAAACAACATGCGATTAGATAAATTTTTAAAAGTTTCGCGAATTATCAAGCGGCGGACAGTCGCAAAGGAAATTGCCGACAAGGGCCGGATTACCATTAACGGTCGGGCAGCCAAGTCGTCAACTGACGTCATGCCAAATGATGAATTGGTGATCAAGTTTGGGAACAAGACGCTGACGGTTCAAGTTTTACAGCTGTTGGAAACCACTAAGAAGCAGGATGCTGAAAACATGTACAAGATCGTGAGCGAGGAGTATGCGAAGGATTTTCGCGAAGAGTTGTAAGTGTGTGCGACAAAGCTCGTTCGTGTTCTGGAACCTGAGTTTTAGCGGATTGTAAATAATGAAAATGCGGTGATTACCTTTTGGGTGATTGTCGTATTTTTTTTGTATGATTTGGCGACAAATTTTCGGCTCTGAAGAGGATGATGTACTGTTGGGTTCCTGACCAATTCAGGTTTGGTCTATGGTGGTACTTTCTGGCCACCGCGCCGAAACGCGAGTGGCAAAACTGAGTGTTACGCATAAGGGCGCCCCATCCTAAGGCCGATGCCGCGTATGTTGTGCAACTTGGCGACTGGTTTTCGGCTCTGAGGAGGATGGTTCGGGGTTGGGTTCCTGAGCAATTCAGGTTTAGTTGATGGTGACGCTTTTTGGCCACCGCGCCGAAACGCGAGAAACCAAACTGAGTGTTACGCATAAGGGACGACCACCCTAAGACCGATAGCCCACGGTCTTAGGGTGGTCGTCCCTTATGCACCACACTCAACCCGTTTGGTTTCTCGCTCTGCTCTATTACAATTCTGTAACGTTTCCTGAATCCGTTTTAAAGCCCGTAGACAAGGGCTCAACTAGTTGCTATACTTCAAGGTAAAGACAATTCGGGGGGCCGTTAAGATGGCGCAGCGCAGTAAGATAACTCGGCTTGAGAATGCTTATACGAAGCAGATTCAAGCCCAACAGCATCAGAACAAGTCGATTTTGACCAAACAGCGTAAAAAGCGTGCTGCAGTCATCATAGGGGCCTTTCTTTTGGTTTGCTTAGTTTTGAGTACTGAAATCGTGCATGCAAAATTAAGCTTGGGTCAGACCCAGACTGAAATTGTCGGTCGTCAACAAAAGCTGAAGACGACTAAGGCGACTAATCAAAAATTGCAAGAGCACGTTAAACTGCTTAACAATAAAACGTACCTAGAGAATCTGATTCGCTCTAAGTACTATTACTCAAAATCGGGTGAGACGATTTACAGTCTACCAAGTGATAAAGCGAGTGACGTGACTGCGAAGTAAGTGCGTTATCAAAATACTTGTTATTCAGGTGAGTGACAGTTAGAATGGGTGGCGAATCAGTCATCGCGTGCAACCAAGAGGCTCACTCAAGGGCGGAGAATTCGGCTGGTTGAAGTTAAACCAACGGGGTTCTCCGCTTCTCTGCATGGTGTTAAATGGTGATTGCGCGTTGGCTAGTCATCTCGTAGTCATGATAGTTTGATTAAAATTTCATGGGATTGGCCCACTAGCTTTTTTGAGAAGTGTGCTATACTATTAATACATATTTTAAGGAGGAAATTCTTGTTTATGGCAATCGAGGTTGGAGCAAAAGTTGCTGGTAAAGTATCAGGCATCACAAATTTTGGTGCGTTCATCGACTTAGGCGAACATAAGACTGGGTTAGTTCACATCAGTGAAGTTTCAGATGGTTTTGTAAAGGATATTCACGACGTATTAAGTATCGGCGATCAGGTGACCGTCAAGGTGTTGTCGATTGGCGACGATGGCAAGATCGCGTTATCTATCCGCAAGGCATCGGATCATCCTGCTGAACATCAGGAACGCCCACATCACTCGCGGGAACACCACGAAGGGGGTAACGATAACCATCATGGTAACAATGGTGGCGGTCGTAACACCCATTATCGGAGCAATAACAACGGTGGTGGTCGTCCGCGGAATAACAACCACGCTTCAGCAAACCATAAGGAGAGTTTTGACGATTTAATGTCCGGTTTCTTAAAGGATAGCGAAGATCGCTTAGCTACCCTTAAACGGAATACTGAAGGTAAGCGTGGCGGTCGTGGCGGTCGTCGAAGTTAGTTTGACGCCGACATGGCAAAAACGTTATAAAATAACGATGGGATATCAGTGTCCCAATTGAATGAAAACTCCGGGTGATTGGCTTGCTGATCATCCGGAGTTTTTTTGAATGAGATGAATTTTGAAAGAAAGAGAGGACTTAGGATGCTATCACAGACGGTCGAACAAGTTGTCCGGCAACTGGGTGGGTTTGAACCTTCAGACACAGTTGTGGTTGCAGTATCGACGGGCGTGGACTCAATGGTCTTGTTAACGCTGTTGCAGCGACTTCCCGTTACTCATCGGCCTAAACTGATCGTTGCGCACGTGGATCATCAATTGCGTCAGCAGAGTCAAGTCGAGCGACAGTTTATCACAACGTATTGCCAGCAACACGGGTTAACGCTAGAAGTTGCAGTTTGGCCGTTAGCGGCGCATCCAGAAACTGGAATCGAAGCCGCTGCCCGCGAGTTTCGGTATGCGTTTTTTGAACGGGTCATGAAGCAGACGCACGCAACGACCTTAGTGACGGCTCATCATGCAAATGATCAGGCAGAAACGGTGCTCATGAAACTGATTCGGGGCGGTGATTTAACCCAGTTGGTCGGGATTCGAACTGAGCAGCCGTTTGGGTCGGGGCGGTTAGTACGCCCGCTATTGCGAATTGATAAGGCAACGCTATTGGCCTACGCTCAAACCAATCACCTGACCTGGTATGAGGATGCGACCAATCAAGCGGATGACGTGCTACGTAATCGAATCCGCCATCAGGTCTTACCAGACTTACAACGCGAAAATCCAGCCTTGCTCGCGCACG
The DNA here is from genome assembly GCF_054785195.1 of Secundilactobacillus muriivasis. Lineage (NCBI taxonomy): Bacteria > Bacillati > Bacillota > Bacilli > Lactobacillales > Lactobacillaceae > Secundilactobacillus > Secundilactobacillus muriivasis. Next base: position 31,263 of record NZ_BAABMI010000059.1, read on the forward strand.
TGCAATCATATGCAGATCAATTGCAGCAGTTACTGACCATTGGGCATGAGCGTGTGGGTCAGCTTTTAAATCAAGTGTTGATTGACGCAACGACGGGGCGACTGTCGGTATTTTTAACCTTGACCGATACTCAGCAGGCGGCGCTATTGACTGCGTGGTTTAAACAGCGTGGATTGGCAGTAACCAACGCCTATGTGAAAATGGCACAACAACTGCTGACTAATTCGGTTAAGCCACAGGGTGAAGTTGATTTACACAGTGGCATCAAGCTGATCAAACGCTACCAGACATTTTCACTGCTAGAAGCCACAAAACTTGCCGAAAATCCGCAATCTGATAGGCGAATTGTGTTAATATTTAATCAGTGGGTTCAGTTTACTCCCCAAATGGCTTTAAAGCTTAGTCATCGTCGTTTTGAATCTGAGCAATCAGCGACTGAAATGGCGTTGGCACTTCAACCAGATGACTTTCCCTTAACGGTTCGTCAAGCTCGGTCACATGACCAGATTCGGTTAACTTCTGGCGGTCATAAAACGGTTCGCCGAATTTTGATCGATCACAAGTTAACCGTTGAAGAACGGCAACATCAGTGGGTCGTGACGACGGCAAGTGGAGAAGTGCTTTGGTTGATCGGCATTCAGCGAAGTGCCCGGCCAGCGTCATTAGGTGAGCGAAACTATGAGCTCCAACTACGATATAGTTGAGACTAAAGGAGAATATTGATGAACAACGACATCGAGCGTGTTTTATACAGCCAAGACGATATCAAGGCAGCTTGCGAGCGGTTAGGCGCGGAGATTACGCGGGATTACGCGGGCAAGCGGCCATTGGTGATCGGCGTGTTGAAGGGCGTTGTGTTTTTTATGACGGATTTGATGCGGGAACTGGACTTCTTGACGGATATGGATTTCATTGACGTTTCTAGTTACCATGGTGGCACTGAATCATCTGGTGAAGTGACGTTGGTGCAAGACTTGAGCACTGACATCGAAGGCCGGGATGTCCTTTTGGTAGAAGATATTTTGGACAGTGGCCGAACATTAGTTTACTTGCAAGAGTTATTATCAGCTCGCAAACCCAAGTCACTGAAGATCGTTACGTTGTTGGATAAGCCTGAAGGTCATCAGATGGCAGCTCACGTTGATTACGTTGGTTTCAAGGTGCCAAATGAATTTTTGGTTGGCTACGGACTCGACTATAACGAGTACTACCGAAACCTGCCATATGTCGGTGTTTTAAAACCCGAAGTTTATGCGAATAAATAATTAGTCAAATAAGGTCAAATGTGATAATATGATTTCTATCAAGCGAGGAATTGTCCTCAGTTTCGTTCCTGATATTAATGGGAACCGTGGGTAAGGAGGCACTAAATGAACAATCGAAGAAATGGACTTTTTCGAAATAGTCTTTTCTACATTGTGATCTTCTTGTTGATCATGGGTGTTGTTTACTTCTTTCAAGGAAACAACTCAAACTCACAATCCCAGGAAATTCAATCCAGTGAGTTCGTTCAACAATTAAAGTCGAACAAGATCAAGAAGTTCTCCGTTCAACCTTCCGGTGGCGTTTATAAAGTTACCGGTGAGTATCGGAATGCTCAAAAGACGAAGACGTCATCTGGCTTTACGCTTGGTGGTAACACCAGCTCTAAAGTCACTGGTTTCACAACTGCCGTGTTGCAAAACAACTCGTCAGTTCAAGAAATTACGCGTTATGCACGGGATCATAACGTGAAGATGAATACGAAGCCTGAGGAATCCAGTGGTTTCTGGATCAACCTGTTGGTTTACGTACTCCCACTGATCGCGTTCATTTTCTTCTTCTACATGATGATGGGCCAAGCCGGCCAAGGTGGCGGCAATGGCAAGGTGATGAACTTTGGTAAGTCCAAAGCGAAGCCAACTGACAGCAAAGAGAACAAGATTCGTTTCTCTGACGTTGCCGGTGAAGAAGAAGAAAAACAAGAACTGGTCGAAGTTGTTGAGTTCTTGAAGGATCCACGTAAATTCGTGTCCTTGGGCGCCCGGATTCCATCCGGGGTACTGCTCGAGGGGCCTCCAGGTACTGGTAAAACGTTGCTGGCCAAGGCCGTTGCTGGTGAAGCTGGTGTACCGTTCTACTCCATTTCTGGTTCTGACTTCGTTGAAATGTTCGTTGGGGTCGGCGCTAGCCGGGTCCGTGATCTGTTCGACCAAGCCAAGAAAAACGCCCCATCGATCATCTTTATTGATGAAATTGATGCCGTTGGTCGCCAACGTGGCGCCGGCATGGGCGGTGGTCACGATGAACGTGAACAAACCTTGAACCAATTGCTGGTTGAAATGGACGGGTTTACGGGTAACGAAGGGGTCATCGTCATGGCCGCTACTAACCGTTCCGATGTCTTGGATCCAGCGTTGCTTCGTCCAGGTCGTTTCGACCGGAAGATTCTGGTTGGTCGGCCTGATGTTAACGGTCGTGAAGCTATCTTGAAGGTTCACGCTCGTAACAAGCCACTTGCTGGTGACGTTGATTTGAAGGAAATCGCTAAGCAAACCCCAGGTTTTGTTGGGGCGGACCTAGAGAACCTGCTGAACGAAGGGGCGTTATTAGCCGCCCGACGGAATAAGACGCAAATCGATGCTTCTGATATTGATGAAGCTGAAGATCGTGTTATTGCCGGACCAGCCAAACGTAACCGCGTTATCAGTAAGAAGGAACGCGAAACCGTTGCTTACCACGAAGCGGGTCATACAATCGTTGGGTTAGTGCTTAACGATGCCCGGGTCGTTCATAAAGTAACGATCGTACCACGGGGCCGTGCTGGCGGTTACGCCATCATGTTGCCACGTGAAGATCAAATGTTGATGAGTAAGAAGGACGCCATGGAACAAATGGCCGGCTTGATGGGTGGTCGGACCGCCGAAGAGATTATCTTCGACTCCGAATCATCCGGTGCTTCTAATGACTTTGAACAAGCAACGCAAATTGCGCGTTCAATGGTTACCCAATACGGGATGAGCAAGAAGGTCGGCACCGTGGCACTTGAAAGTGCTGGTAGTCAGCCATTCGCTGGTGCTGGTTATGGTCAAGGCCCAGCCTACTCACAAGAGACCGCTGCGACGATTGACGAAGAAGTTCGTCGTTTGATCAACGAAGCCCACGAAACGGCTCACAAGATCATTTCCGAACACCGGGAACAACACAAGATTATTGCTGAAGCCTTACTGAAGTACGAAACCTTGGATGAAAAGCAAATCATCAGTCTGTACGAGACGGGTGAGATGCCAAACGCCGGTCAATCATCGGAATTCCCGAGTGAAAAAGCCGCCACGTTTGAAGAATCTAAGCGTGAACTTGAACGCCGTGAAGCTGAACGTCAACAATCAAAGAGTGAATCAGATGCGCCGGCTGAAGAATCAACTTCAACAACCGAAACACCTGACAACACTGATTCATCAGCAACGGATAAGTCGGATAACGACCATCCAGATGATGAAGCTTAATCCGTAATAGAGAAAGGTCGCGAGTTAGAGCTCGCGGCCTTTTTTGTCGTATAAAGGCACTTTGCTGTTCAGTTTGTGAAGTGCGGTGATTTGCTTTAACTGTCGATTCCGGTAGCCGGCCAGGTTCCTGCTGTGGGGCCGGCCTGAGCCAAAGGGCGGTCTCAGTCCTCGAAT
>NZ_BAABMI010000060.1:0-34388 GCF_054785195.1 Secundilactobacillus muriivasis
TGTTTTTCCGGCTCAGAATCGTGCCCACGGCGTTCCAGCCCAAATTTTCTGACCGACCGGTTGTGCCCACAATATCAGCCATGATCAACGCGCTAACGAAGCCAAATTTCACAAGCTTCGCACACTGTCGCCAGACACAAACGACAGTAAAAAAATGAAGTATAGTTTTTTTATTGATGAGTCCGATTACTAGCCGCAAACACCGTGACGGCCAGCATAAATCGAATTTTGAAAAATAAATAAGTTAATTACATCAAACAAATTTGTTATGAAAACAAAATTTACCCTTTAAATTAGAATTATTCTATTGTATACTAAGGGCGATCAAACAAAGGAGGGCATTAGTTATGAGTTTAGTTGGAAAAAAAGTCGAGGCATTCAAGGCACAGGCGTACCAAAATGGTGAGTTCATTGAGGTTAATGATGCAGATTTAATGGGTCATTGGAGTGTCGTGATGTTTTACCCGGCAGATTTTTCGTTCGTTTGCCCAACTGAGTTGGAAGACTTACAAGATCAATATGCGACGCTACAACAAATGGGGGTCGAGGTTTATTCAGTTTCTGAAGACACCCACTTTGTTCACAAGGCATGGCATGATGAGTCCGAAGCAGTTGGAAAGTTACAGTATGCAATGATTGGTGATCCATCACACCAATTAGCGCGGATGTTTGACGTTTTCGATGAAGAACAGGGATTAGCGCAACGCGGAACCTTTATTTTAGACAAAGAAGGGGTTATCCAATCACTCGAAATCAACGCTGATGGCATTGGCCGGAATGCGAGTGAATACCTCGACCGGATTAAAGCGGGTCAGTACGTTGAAACCCACCCAGGTGAAGTTTGTCCTGCCAAGTGGAAGGAAGGCACCGCAACCCTAACCCCAGGACTTGATCTTGTGGGGAAGATTTAACATGCTAACAGATACATTAAAACAACAATTATCACAGTATTTGACATTATTAGTGAAGCCAGTCGTGTTCACGTTGGATGCTGGCGCTGGTCAAAATGGCGAACAAACGCACGCGTTCTTAACCGAAGTAGCGGCGTTGTCGGATAAGCTGACGGTGCAAACCGGCCAGTTGAAACGGCAACCAAGTTTTACCATTGATTTGGCGGATGGTGAACTCAGCGGTATCACGTTCGCGGGGATTCCTTTGGGACACGAATTTGAATCATTCGTACTAGCGGTGCTTCAAGTTTCAGGACATGCACCAAAGATTCCGGCTGACTTGCGACAACGCATCGAAGCCATCGATGAGCCGTTGCACTTTGAGACCTTTGCAAGCTTGAGTTGCCACAACTGCCCAGACGTTGTGCAAGCGCTGAACATGATGAGCGTGCTGAACCCGAAGATCACCCACACGATGATCGAAGGCGGCATGTATCAGGCCGAAGCTGAATCGCGCAACATCATGGCCGTGCCAACGGTGTTCTTAAACGGACAAGAATGGCATAGTGGTCGGGCGACGTTAGCGGAATTGGTCAACTTAGCCGTTGGTCAACCCGCAGTCGCACCGGTTTCAACGGCGACCCAAGAACAACTTTACGATGTTTTGATCATTGGTGGCGGTCCGGCTGCTGGTGCCGCTGCCGTCTATGCAGCTCGGAAGGGGTTAGCGACGGCGGTTGTCGCCGATCACTTCGGTGGTCAACCCCTTGAAACGGTCGGCATCGAAAACCTGATCGGCACCGACTACGTGGAAGGTGAACAACTGATGCAACGGATTCAAGCTCAGTTGACCAAATACCACGTGACGCTGATAGACGGCCAAACGGTGACGGCTCTGCAGCCGGGGAGTCCGGTGACAGTGACGTTAACTGGCGACAATCAGTTACATGCCAAAACGGTTATCATCGCAACTGGTGCGCAATGGCGTCAGGTTGGCGTGCCGGGTGAAACGAAATTTCAAAATCGCGGCGTGGCCTACTGTCCGCACTGTGATGGCCCCCTGTACCGGGATAAGGCGGTTGCGGTGATTGGCGGTGGTAACTCTGGTGTTGAAGCGGCGATTGATTTGGCAGGTATTGCCAAACACGTCACCGTGCTGGAATTCGGTGCAACGCTATCAGCTGATGCCGTGTTACAGCAGAAGTTGAAGACACTAGCGAACGTGGACGTTGCAACGAGTGCGAAAACCACAGCGATTACCGGCGATGGTCGGGTCACCGGCTTGCAGTATTTGAACCAAGCCGACCAGACCGCACAGCAGCTCAACGTTGACGGTGTCTTTGTCCAAATTGGGTTGACGCCAAACACGGACTGGTTAGGCGATACGGTTGCTCGGAACCAACACGGTGAAATCATCGTGGATCGTTCTGGGGCCACCAACGCCACCAACATTTTTGCGGCGGGTGACTGCACGGATTCAGCTTACAAGCAGATCGTGATTGCGATGGGCGCTGGCGCAACGGCCGCTCTTGGGGCGTTTGATGCGTTGGTGCGGCAGACGGTCGATTGAGTTGGCTGAAAGTTTAATGCTATTGTTATAAGGAAGCAGTTTTATGGATTTCTGAGTTTTAGGAATCTGTGAGGCTGTTTTTTTGTTGGGGTGACTGGTGAGTGAATTGAGCCGGATGGTGATGGTGGCGACGTTCATTGAGGCGACGTTGTTTTCGGCGCTTGGGGGAGTTAAGGGTGGTTTTTTTAGTAATCCTTGTGGAAGGGCAGACTTTTCCGTTTATAGGCCACCGCGCCGAAACGCGTTGGGAGAAGCAACGGACTGCATGTAAGGTAAGCTAAGCCAAACTACCCAAAAAGCGGGCAGTCTGGCTTAGCTTACCTTACACACCGTCCGTTAACCGCTTCTCCCAACGCTCTTACTTTTTCTTTAAGTCCCACCTAAAATAATGAACCCAGCCCCAACTTTTGTTAAGATAGACATAAGCGTGCGGTTCATGATTCATTTAGACCCCGCAACGCTGGTTCACAGTGGTATAGTAACAGTTGGTCAGACAAAACTGACGAACTGCAACGACTATGTCACACTTTGTGATAACTTGTTTGGATTGGCTCACAGCCGATTCACTTAATCGAATTAACGAATCCCGAATGCTAAAAATAAGGAGTTTACTCAAATGAAAATTTTAGTTGTCGATGACGATAAAGAAATTGCGCAATTACTGGAAATCTACATTAAAAACGAAGGCTACGAACCGGTTTCAGCCTACAATGGTAAGGAAGCGTTGACGAAGCTTCATACCACGCCAGATATTGGCTTGATGATTTTGGATATTATGATGCCCGAAATGAACGGGATTGAAGTGATCAAGGAAGTGCGGAAGGATTCCGAACTGCCTATTTTGATTCTGTCTGCCAAGACGGATGACATGGATAAGATTCAAGGCCTGATCAGTGGTGGGGACGATTATGTGACGAAACCCTTTAACCCACTGGAAGTCATGGCTCGGGTTAAATCACTATTGCGTCGGGCTTCAGACCACGTCACGGAAGAAAAACCAGACGTGCTTGATATTGGTTCCTTAACCATCAACAAGGATTCTCACGAAGTCAAAACCTTGTCGGGTAAGTTGATCAATTTGACCGCGCTAGAATTCGGTATTTTATACCTATTAGCTAGCCATCCTAACCGGGTCTTTTCTGCGGATGAGATTTTTGAACGGGTTTGGCGGCAAGAATCAATCGTGTCGGCCAAGACCGTCATGGTGCACGTGTCTCACTTACGGGACAAAATCGAAGAAGCAACCGATGGCGAAAAGGTGATTCAGACCGTCTGGGGTGTCGGTTACAAGATTGAAACACACTAAAGTACTGGGTAAGTAGAGAGACACTAAGCGTTGGAGGAAAATTGTGAAGTTAACCACGCGAGAAAAAAGCGCCCTTATTATGGAGGGAATCGTCACCGTTGTGATCTTGCTGTTGCTGAACCTATCAGTGATCGTGATTTTAAACGAAATGATTCAGACCAATCCGGGGCTGCAGGACGGCATCTTTATCATTAAACGCTCGGTCTTCATTGGCCCCGCACACTATCAGTTGTGGAGTTGGGAGAACATCTTCATTGCGCTGATGATCGTGTTTGACGTTGGGGTGGTGTACTGGCGGTTGATTCGGCGGTATCACCAAATGCAGTTGCGGCACATTATTGGTGAACTGCACTACATTGCCAACGGCCACTTTGATCACCGAATTCCGTTCACCTTAAAGGGTGATACACAGCGGGTCGTGACCTCGGTCAACTCGCTGGTGGATTCGGTTATCAGTTCGATCGAAGAAGAACGGCGAATCGAAAAATCCAAGGATGAACTGATCACGAACGTCAGTCATGACTTGCGGACGCCATTAACGTCGATCATCGGGTATTTAGGCCTCGTTGAAGACCGGCAGTACCATTCAGAAGAAGAGTTACTCAAATACACCAATACGGCCTTCAATAAGGCGAAGCAGATGAAGTCGCTGGTGGATGATCTTTTCGAATACACCAAAATGCGCCAAACGGATACGCCACTGACGATTGCCCATCTGGATCTCACCCAAATGATGGCGCAATTAGCGGCCAGCTTTGAACTGGAAGCCAACGAGAAGGGCATGACGCTGGTCACGGACGTCGGTGATGAACCAATCCACATTGAAGCGGATGCCGAGAAGCTCGGTCGGGTGTTTAATAACTTGATTGGTAACGCACTGAAGTACGGCGGTGATGGCAAACATATCTACCTCCGGGCTAAACAGCTCAGTGACCGGGAAGTGGCCGTCAGTGTTGAAAACGATGGGTCTAAGATTCCTGAAGCAGCGTTAGGACAGGTCTTTGAGCGCTTTTATCGTGTAGAAGAATCGCGTTCAAAAGCGACTGGTGGGACTGGCTTAGGCCTCGCCATCGCCCAAAGTATCGTGTCGCTTCACGGTGGTTATATTTACGTGACATCGGATGACGACCTCACGCGGTTTGTCATTCACTTGCCAATTAAAAACGGCGACCGGTTGAAACGGCCGGACGTCAAAAACTAACGGAGGCCAGTCACAAATGATGCAACATAACAGTCAAAAACGACGCCTACAAATCGGCTTGTTTTGGTGTGCCCTCATGCTGATTTTCAGCTTGGGTGGCGTCACCGCCCACGCGGCCGACTTAAATTTAAACGTGAAATCAGCAGTCGCCGTTGATGCGACAACCGGACAGGTGCTGTACCAAAAGAATGCCAATAAGGCGCTACCCATTGCGTCGATGACCAAGTTGCTGTCGATCTACATCGTGCTCCAACAGATCCACAGCGGCAAACTGCACTGGAACCAACAGGTGAAAGTCAGTCCCCAAATCGCCAAGATGAGTCAAAATACCGAGTTGACCAACGTGCCCCTGAGTTCAAGCCGGACGTATTCCGTTCGCGAACTCTACGATGCCACGTTGATCTATTCAGCTAACGCGGCGATTTCTGCGCTAGGTAACGCCGTATCAGGGAGCCCGCACCAGTTTATCAAGAAGATGCGGGCAACTGCCGAAGAACTGAATTTGAATAGCGCCAAACTAATCACCGCTTCGGGGATCACTAACGGGCAAGCGGCCTCGCTGGGATACAGTTCGCTGGCGTCAACGGATGAAAACACGATGTCCGCAGCCGATGTTGCCAAACTCGCTAAGGATCTATTGGCGATGTACCCACAGATTTTGAAAACCACTAGTCAGGCAACGATGTGGTTTGACAAGGGCGGGACCAGTCAAACCAAGATGACGAACTGGAACCTGATGCTAAAGGGGCTGTCACAGTACAGTTCGACCTTACCAGTTGACGGGTTAAAAACCGGGACGTCTAACGCGGCCGGTGGCAACTTCGTCGGCACGGTCAATAAGCAGGGGCACCGGATCATTACGGTGGTCATGCACGCGTCTAATCAATCGACTGGTGATCCAGCGCGGTTTGTCCAAACCCGGCACTTAATGAACTGGGTTTACGCCACTTATCGGCCAGTTACCCTTAATTCAAAGACGTACCAGGTTAAAAACATCAACGTTCCGATGGGAAAGACCACGCAGACGAACGCAACGGTTGCTGAACCAACAACCGTTTGGCTAACGAAGTCGCAGCAAACCAATCAAATCAAGGGCCATGTCACCATTAATTCGGTCTACGCTGAAAAGAAACAGGCGGGGCTGGCGGCACCGTTGAAGGCTGGGACGGTCTTTGGGACCGCTACATTGACGGTTAATGGCCAATCATTACCCCAATTAGGGCAAACGGCGTCATTAACGGTGCCAATTAAAACAACGACCAAAGTTCAACGTGCAAAGTGGATCGTTCGAACTTGGCGCCATTTATTAGCGATGATTTAGTTTTGAATTGCATTTTCGAATGTTAAACCGAACTTTTAACTTATTGTAAATACTTAAGTTCGGTAACTGGTGGATTGCAACCGGTTGAATGCGGTTAGTAAGGCGCTTTCAACTGCTTTAACTTGTGAAATCAACGTAGGAAAACTAAATGAAACATGGTAAACTAGTCTTGTATTGTGTAATTGTCTATCTGGTAGCGCGCAATTTGGCGAACTACCTAATCAAGAGTCGGAAGCTTTGTGATGGAGGCATTATTCTTGACTAAACAAGTACCAAACCCAGACGAACCTAAATGGCGGTCAACGTTACGGGTCTCGATGCCGTTGAACCTGAGTTATATTCCAATTGGCCTAGCATGTGGTGTGTTATTACACGCCGCCGGTTTCAACACGTTGTTGACGGCGATGGTGTCAATTGTGATCTTTTCTGGTGGTGCGCAATTTATGATTGCGTCCATGTTAACGATCAACGCCCCACTGTTATCAATTGTTTTGATGTTGTTCTTCTTGGAACTTCGGTACGCCCTGTTAGGGTCGAGTCTATCTCGTTATCTAACGGGTACATCGGAGAAATTCAAGCTGATTTTCGCGATTTCAATGAACGACGAAAACTACGCCGTGAACTACTTAAAGTTTGCGACGGATAAAAAATGGACCCCAAGTGAAGCCTTAATGGTAGAACACTATTCCTTACTGTTTTGGGCGGTCAGCAACATTATCGGTAGCTTAGTCGGTAGTGCGTTGAAGATCGACCTGACAGTGGTCCACTTTGCGTTAACAGCCCTGTTCCTCTACATGATCATCATGCAGGTGAAGAGTCGACTAACGATTTTAGTTGGTTTGATTGCAGCAGTGTTTGCTGTCATCTTCTTGGTGTTGACCAAGAGTACCTTGGGGCTGGTGATTTCTACGCTGATTTCGTCATTCATCGGGTTTGCCTTAGAGCACTACCTGAAGAATCGTAAACCGAACAGCCGCTTCCTCTACAAGCTCCACAGCCCAGGAAGCAAGAAGTCAGCCGTCGAAGAATCCAGTGAAAATTAGTAGGGGACACGTTTATGAATGCGGTAAATACCTGGAACACAACTCAACATTTCTGGTTAGTCGTCTTAGGCTTCTTCGTGGCGTTTGCACCACGTTACTTGCCCATTAAGATTTTTACAAAACGGAAGATTCCGGAATGGTTCAACGAATGGATGCGGTTCGTTCCCGTATCGTTGTTCACGGCGCTGGTCGTCAAAGACGTCTTTATCAGTGCCACTTATCAAGTCGACATTATCCACCATCTGCCCGAAATCATCGCGGCAGTGATCGTCGGCTTCATCGCGTACTTCACCCGCTCAATGGCGATTTCAGTCATTGTCGGACTCGTCAGCGTGTTCTTGCTGGCGATGGTACTTTAAACTTTGCTACTGATGCACCTGTATCGGCTCTATGCTGATGCGGGTGCTTTTTTATTGGCGTTTGTGAAATACGATTTGCTTGAGCTTTCGATTCCGGTAGGCAGCTAGGTGGATGCTGTGGGGACCGGGCTGAGCCGAAGGGCGGTCTCAGCCCTCGACTTGAAGCCTCGCCAAACCCGTCCGAGTCTTCAAGTCGTCCCCGATGATAGGCGGTTGTCGGAAGTACGCCACCAACCACTTATCATCGCGACACAGCATCCACCTAGCTGCCTACCTCCATCTGACATTGGTGCAATTCAGCACGATTGCGGATCATCTCAAGTAATTGACTGCACAGCTTGCTACAATTGTAATGACTGGTACGGTGTGACAAACGCTCAAACCAGTCAGTGCTAACGGACAAGCGTCGATCCATGTTGAACGCTGACGCAACGCGCTTGAACGTGTGGCTGACCGAGATGTTCGCAATTGTCACCGTGCGACAGTTTCGCCCTTCATGATAAATTTTCGGGAGTGCGGTCTTGCTGCCGACAACCCGCAAACAAGAGGTCGGTCAGAAAATTGGGCCTCAGCCATGAAATTACACTTAGGCGGCGTACTTTGCCGTCTTAGTGTAAGACCGAATTCTGAGACGTGATCTTTCGGCTCAGAATCGTGTCCATGGCGTTCCAGCGCCCAAATTTTCTGACCGACCGGGCGTCCCCACAATATCACCCATGATTAACGAAGTTTAGAGGCCAAACTTCACATAACAAGTAACAGTTATATCAAATTTTACGAATCAAAACTGCCCGGGTAAATCAGTGCATGTTATAATTGATAAAAGTACGCCGATTGGTGACCGAGTCTGGTCCCCGGCCAAATGAGAGTGGAGGGAATTAGATTGAAAAAGTGGGTTTGGACAATCATTGCCGTGGTCGTTATTGCGGTGGCAGGTGGATATGCCTATGCCAATCACCGGATGACCCAGCAAACGTACACGGCGGCGATGACGGCTGCAAAGAACGCCGTGCAGGATAAGAACTATTCAGTAGCGGAGGCGGCCTTTCAGGAAGCCTTGCGTCATAAGTCAAACGATGCCACAGCACAACGGTATTTGACCCAGACACAGGACTTTGCGTCTGCCGAGTCAGCGATGGGTGATAGTGACTTTGATTCAGCGAAGTCTGATTACACTAAGGTTAAGACAACCGCTGATGGGTACAGCATCTTAACGCAACGGGCAACCAAGGCCTTGAAGCAATTGAAGACGATTCAGTTGAAAGAGGACATGTACCAACAAATCTATGATCAAGCGATGACCGAGTACAATGGCCAATCGTACACGCAATCCAACGCAACTTTGGACCGCATCTTCAAGGATAGCGATGCTAAGCAAAGCTACTACACCGACATCTACAACCAAGCGGTGGACCTACGAAGTGCCAACAATAAGGCCATCAAGGGTGGCGGCGATGGCACGCCAGCTGATGATTCTTCATCATCAACTAGCGCAACCACGACCAGCAGCTCATCAGATGCCACAACCAGCGATAGCAGTACCAGCAGTACCGTTGCTGGTTTAACGGACTCTGAAAGTGCCGCAGCTAAGAACTACAAGGGTTCCAACGAGTACACGGTACCGAAGTCACGGACCCAATTGAACGGCAAGACAATTACGGCAGCTCAAATTACCGCTGCCCGCAAGACATTGAAGGCCGCTGGCATCCAACCAGGTAGCTTCTCCGACCAAGATATTCGGGATGGCTTGATTGCCGCACAAAAGGCGGGGACGTCATTTAAGACCTACGCTGAAAAGAACTACAAATAAGCACGAACGAGTCGTTCTTGGGTCACTTGGGTGATCACAGGAACGATTTTCGCATCACGCTAATTGGTCAAAGGGGGCACCAATTTGGGGTTATATCAACGCTTTGTCAGGAACGTCACGCTTCGCCGCTGGGTGGTACTCGGTGTGCTGATCCTGGTTCTCTGGCTTGTGCGGGCAGAAATGAATAAAATATTACTGACGTTTATCTTCACGTTCTTGGTGCTGCGCTTGATCAAAGGCATCCAACGACACGTTAAAATACCGTCGCAGATCATCGTCGTCGTGGTGTACCTGCTGGTGTTACTGTTACTGTATCTGGGTATCACCAACTACATTCCTAAAATCGCCAAGCAGGTGGTCGCTACCGTCCAGTCAATCTACACGTTCTATCAGAGTTCATCTAACGATACGAACCAGACGGTCAAATTCATCTCAGATTGGCTGAACCGCTCGAACCTGATGCCACAGGTCAAGGGTGGCTTGAAGGTCGTGGTGGACTACATTACCAGCATCGGCTCTTTCGGGGTCACGTTCGTGTTGTCCCTGATCCTCAGCTTCTTCTTTACGATTGAAGAAAAGCCAATGCGGTCGTTCTCACGACTGTTTATGAGCAGTGACTACGACTGGTTCTTCCAGGATATCTACTACTTCGCCCACAAGTTTGCGGATACCTTCGGCGTAGTGTTAGAAGCGCAGTTTTTGATTGCCATTTTCAACACGGTGATCACGACCATCGGCCTCGCATTTATGCACATCCCACAACTCTTGGTCGTGGCGGTGATGGTCTTCATTCTCAGTCTGGTGCCAGTAGCCGGGGTGATTATCTCCGCAATTCCGCTGACGATTCTGGGATATTCCGTTGGTGGTTTCCGCGACGTGGTGACGATCGTTATCCTATTACTGGTCGTTCACGCGTTAGAAGCCTACGTCCTTAACCCAAAGCTGATGTCCAGCAAGACCGAGCTGCCAATCTTCTACACCTTCGTTGTGCTGCTAGCCGGCGAAGCGTTGTGGGGGACTTGGGGCTTGATCGTTGGGGTGCCAGTGTTCACCTTCTTCCTCGACATTCTCGGGGTGAAGAAGGCGCATGGCTTGCACGTGCCACCATCCCAACTAACGAAAAAGTTAAAACGGCGCCGTGCCAAAACGGATGAACATGACGACTAAGCAACCCATTTTCAGGAGGTTAGATTTTGAAAAAGACACTACAGTTTCTCATTCCCATCGCGATTGGCTTGTTGTTAGCTATCGGGATTCGGGTGTTTTGGCTAGTTCCCGTCAGCGTTGACGGGACGTCAATGGCGCCCAACTTGAAGAACTCGCAACGCATCATTGCGGTTAAAACGGCAAGCATCAAGCGGTTCTCCGTCATCGTTTTTGACGCGGAAGGCGTTGACAGTAACGCAGCCCCTAAGGAAAACTACGTCAAGCGGGTCATCGGCCTGCCAGGAGACACGATTCGCTACACAAAGACGGGGAAGCTCTACGTCAACGGTAAGTACCAAGCGCAGAACTTTATTTCAAAATACCAACAAGAGGCCGGGACTACATCGACCTTTAAGAACGGCTTCAACTTAGTGACCGCTGCTCGTCAAAACGACTGGAGCAACAAGTGGAGCTTAGCCATCGGTAACAACCGGATCAACAAGGTGCCAAAGGGCTGTTACTTCGTGATGGGGGACCACCGAAGCGTTTCTGAAGACGGCCGGGTCTACGGGTTCGTGCCAAAGAGCCACGTGGTCGGGGTCGTGAAGGTTGGTTTCTGGAACAGTAAGCACAAGATTATTAACAATTATTCGAACTAATGAGAGCGGACCAAAACTCGTTTAGGTCCCAGAATATAAGAGAACAGGCCCGTAGATTCCTGGTTTTGGAATCTACGGGCCTGTTCTCTTATATGGCCGGGGCCTGAGTTTTGGCGCGCGTTTAGACTAGATAACAGTCTTGAAATTGAGTGAAATTTTTAATCAGTTTTGAGTTGAGAAACTGGTTCGATACTTACCAATATCGATTAACCTCACCGTTTTTTGAAAGGATGCGTTAACATGACAAATCGGGAACGAATGACAACGCCTGAACCTTACGTGGTGGATGGGCGTCAAATGCCAGCTAAAAGCCAACAGCGAGCCAAAAAACTCTGCTGGCAGCTCAATCAAATGGATCCAGATGTGGGTGAAGCGCGGCATAAGATCCTCATGCAGTTATTTGGGACGGTAACCAACACGACTTTCGTGGAGGCCGGCTTTCACTGCGATTACGGTTTCAACATTCACTTCCACGGGTTAGCGCTGTTGAACTACAACGTGACGATTTTGGATACCTCACCAGTGCACATCGGTGCCGGGGCGTTCATTGCGCCCGGCGTGGTGTTGGCCTGTTCTGGCCATGCGATGCTGGGGGAACAGCGTGCAGAAGGCGTCATGACGAGTGCCCCAATTACGTTGGCGGATAATGTTTGGTTAGGCGCCAACGTGGTGGTTACCGGTGGCGTGACGATTGGCGCTGGCAGTATCATTGGTGCCGGCAGCGTGGTCAACCATGATATTCCGGCTGGTGTGGTGGCAGTGGGCAGTCCCTGTCGCGTGTTACGGGAAGTGACCTAGGCGGATCGGGTTGCATTGACCCCCGGTATGAGCGATTAACTCATAAATTTCACAAACCTTAACAAAATGTGCTTTGGTCCAACCACTACGCGAATTGGACCCGTTTTCAATTTGTGAAAGCGAGAAATGTTACTGTATTTAAACCGAATATGGTGTAAAATAGGCAAGTAATTAAAAGAAGAAAGAGGTTATTGACGAATGGCTAAATTAGTATTGATCCGTCACGGTCAAAGTGAATGGAACTTATCTAACCAATTTACAGGTTGGGTTGACGTTAACTTAAGCGACGAAGGGGTTAAGCAAGCCCAAAACGCTGGTAAGTTGATCAAGGAAGCCGGCATCGAATTCGATTACGCCTTCACCTCAGTTTTGACGCGTGCCATCAAGACGTTGCACTACGCTTTGGAATACTCAGACCAACTCTGGATTCCAGAAACCAAGACTTGGCGCTTGAACGAACGTCACTACGGCGCATTGCAAGGCCAAAACAAGGCCGAAGCCGCTGAAAAGTTCGGCGAAGACCAAGTTCACATCTGGCGTCGTTCATACGACGTCTTGCCTCCACTTTTGAGTGCCGATGATGAAGGATCAGCAGCTAACGACCGTCGTTACGCTAACCTTGACCCTAACATCGTGCCTGGTGGCGAAAACTTGAAGGTTACCCTTGAACGGGTTATGCCATTCTGGGAAGATGAAATCGCACCTAAGTTGCTTGACGGCAAGAACGTCATCATCGCAGCCCACGGTAACTCATTACGTGCCTTGAGCAAGTACATCGAAGGTATCAGTGATGAAGATATCATCAACCTTGAAATGAAGACTGGCCAACCAGTTGTTTATGACTTCAACGAAAAGCTTGAAGTTCAAAGCAAGACTAAGTTAGGTTAATCAGCAACTCAAACTTTTAGCTCACAACTAAAGTTAAACACAAAAAAATGATCACTGAAGGGTGGCAATTAAGGCCCAGTGGTGATCATTTTTCTGTGCGGATTATGGATAAATAGGGATAATGTGGGCACTAACGGTCACCAATCGGCGCTGATTGGTCGCTAGGGTCGCTATTATCGACAGTCAAAATAAAAAATTTATAATCGAATTGGAGTATATATACCTTGGATAACGTACTAGAACAAGAAGTCACACAACGCGAAATGATGAAGATCATCGGCCTTTTCCGGAAGAATAGCTTCCGTGGTGAATACGAGAGCTTTGAGCATGGCAAAGGTGGTCAGGACGAATACATGGTCGTTTTGACTGATGAGAAGTCAGGCGTTAAGGGATTATTCAAGGCTGATTTAGGGACTGGTTCGATTGAGTTCCAGCATGTGG
This sequence comes from Secundilactobacillus muriivasis, assembly GCF_054785195.1. Lineage (NCBI taxonomy): Bacteria > Bacillati > Bacillota > Bacilli > Lactobacillales > Lactobacillaceae > Secundilactobacillus > Secundilactobacillus muriivasis. The sequence goes on from NZ_BAABMI010000060.1 coordinate 13,433, forward strand.
TGATGGATTAATTTGTCACTGAACTTATAGGTATATGAGAAAGACGAAGCTTGCGGTTGTGCGAGCTTCGTCCTTTTTGTTGATATGCTATTTCATAAGTTTCATACACTTGGCTTTATCGTTTAATTATTATTGATATCCGTAATGAAATTTACCCACTTCTGAGCGACATTATTTTGTGAATAAGGAATCATAGATTTCATGGCATTTTGACTATAATTTTTTAAGATATTACGATTATTCAATAAGTGAAGCAAAGTTCGCTGTAGGGTCCAAGTATCACCAGCAGGAACTAATTTTCCTGTTTGGTTGTCTTTAACAAGTTCTCTAGGTCCATAGTTTATATTATAGCTAACCACAGGACAACCATGTCCAAGCGCCTCTAAAATAGCCATGGAAAATCCCTCATAGGCACTAGTTAATATTTCAATATCAGCTGATTGGTAAACTGATGTTAAGTCCTCTTGATAGCCGCAAAAATGAATATACTTACCAGCACCAGCTGTTTCAACTAGTTGACGTAATCTAGTTGAAGTTTCATAGTTTTTCCAATCATCATCATAGCCATAAATTTTCAAATCAACAAATGGTAATTTTTGATGAATGGAAATTACTGTAGTAATTAGTTGATCTAACTGTTTAACCGGTGTCAAACGTGCAATTGCAATTAATTGTCCAGGAGTTCGTTTGATAAAGGGGACCGGCTGTAAAAATAACTTTTCTGGCAAGTAACTGACTGGAATTGAATAGCAAGGTATCTTTATTTCTGGATGTTTCCGTAAGTCTACCGCTTCTTGTCTGGTCGCGCATATAATACCGTTTATCTTATTTTCTAACGTAAATAGTTGTTTTATATGGGGGAAAATCTCTCCCTGAGATTGTGCGTTCTTTGTAAAGACTGAATGTAAAATAACAAATTTTTTTGCTGGCTCATTCATTAATTTAAAAGGTTGCAATACGTAATCTTCTCGATCCGAGTATAAGACCGTTTCTGAACCATTTTTTATTAGTTCATCCAAAAAATAAGCCCAAAACTCAGCTTCTTGATCAAATTGATACCATTTTTTTAGATGATTCAGTTGAATTAAGGTTAAAACCGGAATGTTACCAGCACCACCACGATAATGGTAAATCAAAAAAACTTTTCCCTGACTGTTATAATAGGTTCGAGTAATTAATTTTCCTCTATCATCGAAATACTCAGAATAACTTAGCTGATTATTGACATAAAAATCCCGCCGATCTGTGAATCCCCAGCAATCGATATATGTAACATAATCAATTTTTCCTTGATATTTTGTAACTTGAATTCTAAGCTTTTGTTTAATAAATCCTTGATTTTCCTTAACAGTTAATCTGTTATCGCTCAATAAATTCTCTAATAATTCATTAGTGTTGATATTAGTCTTATCCATATTTAATTCTTGAAAATAAGCAATCGGATTAATAACATCGTTATTGATGTCTAATTTTTTCCAAATCTGCCACTGATAACGAGAATAATCGAGTGCAATAATTCTAGCGGATACGCTTAATGTTTTAAAAAGTTTTAGTCGCTTAATTTCGGCCAATTCAATAGCTGACGTTAGTTTATCAATTCTTGATGTAATAAAATAATGCATAATAAAATCCCCTATCATTATATAAAAGGCAGTAGTGATTGATTTCACTACTACCCTTTAATGTTTTTACAATTACTCAGTTAGTCTTTTCGCTTTTTCCCAAAAACTAACCAACTAGTTAGACTACCCAACATAAGTAATAAGGTACCTAATACTGAAATAGAACTTTCTGATTTTTCATGAGTTTGAGGTAAAGTTTTGTTATTCTCAGAAGTTAAATTATTTGTTCTAGCTTGTTTTCCTTCAGTATGGTTAATTAATTTATTAACATTAATTGGCTGAGTTGGCTGAGTTGGCTGAGTTGGCTGAGTTGGCTGAGTCGGCTGAGTCGGCTGAGTCGGTTGAGTTGGCTGAGTCGGTTGAGTTGGATGAGTCGGTTGAGTCGGTTGAGTTGGCTGAGTTGGTTGAGTCGGTTGAGTCGGTTGAGTCGGTTGAGTCGGTTGAGTTGGCTGAGTTGGCTGAGTTGGCTGAGTCGGTTGAGTTGGCTGAGTTGGCTGAGTCGGTTGAGTCGGTTGAGTTGGCTGAGTTGGTTGAGTCGGTTGAGTCGGTTGAGTCGGTTGAGTCGGTTGAGTTGGCTGAGTTGGCTGAGGATGAATATCCCATCTATGAGACTCACCACCGGTTATGTTAACAGTATCGGCGACAATATTTCCGTCAATATTGACTCCAGCATTTATAGTTGCGTTAGGTGCTAAAATACTCCCCATAAAGCGACCACTATTGAAATCGAAAGTTTGTTCTTTAATACCTAAATTCCATAATATATGATTTGGCTCTGTATGACCTTCACCATTAGGCAAAGAATTCGCTCCATCGGTATAATTTAATTGAACTTTTGTAGAAATATTTTGAGTGCCGCCTGGAATATCGGTAACGTTAATAACAATAGTTGAGCCATCTAAATCACTTGAGATTCCCGTAATGGTGATAGGTTGTGGTGCACTAAGAATGGTAAAAGGAATGCTTACATAAATAATGCCATCAGTTGCAGTGGCATCTGATACGTCAATTGATTGATTATTTTGATCCGAAAAATCTTTTTTTATGCCTTGAGAATCTGGATTGCCTGAAAAAATAACAGAATTCTGTTTCAATTCACTAAAAACTTGATCAAAATCAATGTATGTTTGGCCATTAGTATCTTGATAAACATCTTCAGGACTCAAATGAGTCATAGTGATACCATTGATCAGAACTTCATCGTTTATAATTGATATATTAACATCTTTGCCTAATACCACATGATTGAATGTGGTATTTCTAAAAACATTGCTTTGAAGATTCTTTGCTAGTTGTTGAATATAGTAAATATCACCGCTAGTTAAATTATAGGAATCGCCCCGGGTGCCAAAATCATTTATACTATTTAAAACCTTAACAGCTAAATTACCATTTGTATCGGCTGTTAAATTAGCTTGATTTGCAAAAATATGAAATAGAGAAGCTAATTTCAAAACACTATTAGCATTTAGATTATTAATATCAATTCCCAGAGATTTTAAATAATCGTCGTTATCAATAGAAGTTGCTGATTGAATATTATTAGAACTAGATGGTGATATAACACTTTTAACTTCAGATTTCTTTTTTAATCCACTGCTGGTTATCTCAAATTTATTTGCCGACCTAACTTTTAATGCAACAGATGTACTATCGTCACTATCAGAAACTGCACTTGACGCATTAGTCGTTGTAGCAGGAGCTGATGTACTATCATCACTATCAGAAACTGCACTTGACGCATTAGTCGTTGTAGCAGGAGCTGATGTACTATCATCACTATCAGAAACTGCACTTGACGTATTAGTTGCTTTAGGGACGGAGGTACTGTCACTATTAACGGAAACTACGTCTGATGCACTGGTTGTTGACGTTGTAGATATTATATTATCCGCTTTTATTGTATACGCACCCTTACTTAATCCAACGCCTAAAGTAACTACAGTAATTGCTGCAAAAGTCCAATTCTTACCACTTTTATAATTATTGAAATGTAGTTTTTTCATAAAATCCCCTCTGATAATTGCGTATAATCAAATTAGGTACACTTAAAATGATCAAATGGAGGCCTTTCAAAATTACCCAAAAATTAGTTTAACTTTGAAAATAGGTATTGGATATTATGATTTTTTAATCGCTTCTGTTATATTAATTAGTCCGTTATGTTACAATGTACTTGTTCATTTAGAGTGTACCTAAAATGAACAAGCCATGATATACTGATTACTACGTTTAAAATTCACGATTTTTAAACACAAACCTTATGAAAGATAGTTGACCATTATACATGTCTAAATTATTTTGATTATTTTTTTACTAGGCGGTGATTTTATGCGTGTTGGTTACGCTCGGGTTAGTTCAGCTGATCAAAATTTAGATCGTCAGATTACTCAATTGCATCAAGTGGATGTCAAGAAAATATTTCAGGAAAAAGCTTCAGGTAAAACCACCCAACGAAAGCAATTACAAACCCTACTAAAATTTATTCAGCAAGATGATGAAATTGTTGTTTCAAGCTTGGACCGTTTAGGACGTAACAGCGAAGATTTAACTCGGATAATCGAAATTATTCGACGTAAAGGTGCCGTGTTAAATGTTTTAGATTTACCTTCTTTTGAAGGAGTTCGTGACCGTAATTTAAAAGCATTATTAACAAATTTAGTACTGGAAATACAAAAATACACAGCTGAAAATGAACGTGAAAAGATTCGTGAACGGCAGCGACAAGGTATTCAAGCTGCAAAGAAACGTGGAGTTTATAAAGGCCGATCACCGCAATATGCCGCCGACTCAAATAATCCTCAAAAACGATTAATCTATGAACAAATTGTAAATTTATTGTTGATGAAATCTAAAGGGACCGAAATATCTATCACTGAAATCGCTCAACGTACTGGTGTATCTAGAAATACGGTTTATCATATTCAACGCCAGTTAAATAAACAGGCTGGAAAAAAACGCAGTCTCAAAGAATAAAATAATGGGTACCGTCAAAGTGATTTGCTTTGACAGTACCCATTATTTTTATGTACACAGGGAACCCAATCCTGTTATTATATTAGCGACTAAACAAACACAATAAGGAGGGGGTTCTATGTGTCAAAATTATAACACAGTTGAAGTTAGTTTCGTCCTCAACTTTGATTTCGATATTCCGTATGATCATGTTGCTCGATTGATCAGTTTGTTCGTATATTCAATTCCAGTACAGGTAAGGGCGGTCAAGACGAGTACATGGTTACTTTGACTGATGAGAAGTCAGGCGTTAAGGGACTATTCAAGGCAGATTTGGGGACTGGTTCGATTGAGTTCCAGCATGTGGTGATGGATTAGTTCATCGCTAAATTTATCGTCGTTAATTGGGAGAAAATAATTTAAATACAAATTAGGTTTCAGTTGGAATTTAGTAAGCGTATAATTTAGTCGAAGTAAATTTCATGAAATTAGAGGTTTGAGGTTATGTGGGAAAGTCGAAAAGAGTAATGATTGCAATGTTGGCAGGTTCTACAGTCGGAATGGGTGGATTTGGACTCCATTCGATTTTAAGTGATGGCTCAAACGTAGCCTTCGCTGCGGTTTCAAGTACTTTTAATTCGGATTATAAGGCAGTTATGGCGTCCGTGAAGCAGTCGAGTCCGGCTGTGCAGCTTAGTTATGGCACCTATGAACTTGGTGTTATCAAGATCCATCCAGAAGAAGCCTATGAGAAGAATGGTTTTAATATTAGTAATCTTCCAAAACAGCAAGCCTATTATGTACTTTATGGAGATGCTAATGGTCTATCAAATGAAAATCCGGTAAATGTGTCTGAGTATGACCATGACTGGGCGGGATTGACGACTCTTTACGATCATTTTAAAACACGATTTTCAAAGGCAGAGCAAAACAAGCTGTCTGGGTGTCAATGGCGATGTAAAAATGTAGGTTTATGGCGGTTAGAAAATGTAGGTTTTAGGCGGTCAATCGGCACCCTTCAAACGGTATGATTTACCCGTGATTTTCACGACATGTACGTGGTGGACTACTCGGTCTAGGATAGCGCGGCGTGCAAAACGGAAGTCTGTGGCGGAATAATTAGGGTTAGCTTGGAGATTGGTTCGATTGCCTATCGGAAAAATGAATCCCAAACGACTCCGCACTGTCAATTAGACTGTACGGAGTCGTTTACGTTCTCAGCGACGGCAGTTACATCACCACAAATAAAAAGTTAATTATTGCTGGTCGCTACTAGGCTGATAGTTGAAAGCAAGCAAAAATTCAGTTAAATTCTAAACACTAAAAATTACCGTGGATTTCTAGTTGGAAATCGGCGGTAATTTTTATTTATATCCCCGAAAGTGAGTTAACTCATTAGCGTGGTACCTATCAAATGATGGCTACTAGTTATCGTTACTATAAAAAATAATGGTATATTTCTAGATTAACTGAGTGCTGACTTGTTATGATTAGGTTAGCATAGTAAGGAAAGGTGGTGATAACTTGCGAAGTTTTATGAAGTTAGTTGTTGTGATTGGTATTTTGGTCACGCTCTCTGTAACGGTAGGGACAATGGCACAAAATTGGTTAGCTCTCGGAAACCGCCCACAAGTTCAGCTACCGGTTTCTTTTCTTAATCAAGACTATCTGTTGAACTATTTGTTTTGGGTGAGTTTGGTCGTATCAGTAGCGTTATTGGTTTTACTGGTGGTTGTTTTGACGATCCCCCGGCCGCTTCGATTGTATCGAACGCAGCACCCAGATGGTCAGCTGAGGATTACTAAAAAAGCAATTGAAAATTTTGTGCTGTCTGCATTACAGCGAGAAGTGTTTCTCGATCACCCCAGAGTAACGGTTAGGTTATCAAGGAATCGAATCAGAATTGCCATTACGGGTGAGTGGCGGTCTTCACCTAACGTAGCGCAACAGGCAAAGGCCTTTACGGCTGATTTAGAAAAAAAGCTTAAGGTGCAGTTAGGCATTGAGTCTGATAAGAGAGTGGTTATCAGACTAGTGGATTTTAAAAAGAATGAGCGTGAACGAACGGTGCAGGTTATTTGAAGGAGGATTAGTTATGAATGAGCTATTAAACCGCTATCGTTGGCCGTTGATTGGTGGTTCAGCCGGCCTCATCACTGCCATCTTATTGTTCACGATTGGTTTTTTTAAGACGATCATCTTACTTATTTTAGTTGGTATTGGTGTTGCTGCAGGCTTGTATATTTCACGAACTGGCTTACTAGACAATTATTTCAAGTGATATAAGGAGGACTTTTTTATGACAACCCCTACGCTTAACAAACCAGAATCAAAGGGAAATCAGGTCGACGTTAAAGGGACCCTCACCTATGAGGATAAGGTGTTACAAAAAATTGTTGGTCTGTGTTTAGATGATATTGATGGCTTATTAAATGTAGATGGTGGCTTTTTTGCAAATGTCGCGGATAAGTTAGTCAATACGGATGATGTGACTTCTGGCGTTGATGTAGAAGTTGGGAAAAAGCAGGTTGCGGTCGACTTAAATATTGTAGCGGAATATGGCGTGGCGATTCCCGACCTATACGACCAAATTAAACACGCTGTCGCCAAGCACGTTAGGGAGCTTACCGGGTTAGAAGTCATTGAAGTTAATGTCACGGTAGTTGATGTTAAAACGAAGGATGAACATGAACGCGATTCGGTCAGTCTTCAGGATAAGATTAGCGACTTAGGCGATAAGACTAAACAAGTTGCTAGCAAGGGTGCGGATAAAACCAAGGATGCGGTGTCAACCGGTGTTGATAAGTTGACACCAGATGAAAAAGCAGCTCGGGTAGAGTAATGGTGGTTGTTAATTGATCATGGATAAGGAGGGCATATCATGGGTATTATTTGGTCGTTGATCGTTGGTGCGATTATCGGTGCCATTGCGGGTGCGATTACTAATAAAGGCGCCTCAATGGGCTGGATAGCGAATATTATCGCGGGGTTAGTGGGTTCGGCACTTGGCCAATCTTTACTTGGCACTTGGGGGCCACAATTAGCAGGGATGGCGCTAGTGCCATCAATTATCGGTGCGGTTATCTTGGTGGCGATTGTATCGTTGATTTTCGGTCGTCGAAAGGCTTAGCTAATGGAGGTGACGAATGATGGATACGTTACAAAAGATAGTCAAGTTTATGGTGGCGAGTACCATGATCATTGGCGGCGTTTTAATTGGTGGCACAGTATTTGCAGCCAGAAAAGTCGATGATTTAGGTGATAAGTTACAGCGGAAGCTGCATCAGTAAAACTAGGTGCTGACGAGTTAGGCGCCTAAAGAGAGCGTGCCAAAACTCGTTTAGGTTCCAGAAAGCAGATACCCCCGTAGATTCCTGGTCTTGGAATCTACGGGGGTATCTGCTTACATGGCCGGGACCTGAGTTTTGGCGTGCGACCCAGCGGAGCTTGGAGCCTATCTGGCGTTTAGGCTAGATAACAGTCTTAAATTTCAATTAAATTTTTAATTAGTTGTGAGTTAAGAAATCAGTTCGATACTTACCAATATGGACTTTTTTCTCAGCCCCTTTTAGCTGAAAATACGCTATGAAAGAAACGTTGCCATTTTACGGATGCCTTGCGCTAGTTCCTGTTTGCTAGGGATGCGCTGATGGTCAGCAATGAACTCGAAGTTGGCCATTGCCATGCTGACGAAGAGGTAAATGGTAAAATCGGTTTGATCTACGTGCAGCACCGTGGTGTAGATTTGGGCAAATAACTGGCGTAATTTGGCATCAAAACTGTTTTGACCGAGTTGAAGTTGACGAATCTGCCGCAGCCGCTGTGAATCCTGAATGACGACGTTGACTAATTGAGTTGAAAAAAAGTTGTAACTGTCGAATTGTAAGTTGGTTTGATGTTCATTCTTCGCAGTAGAAAAGGCGTTTTCGAACGGAATAAGGGCCTTATCCACGATGTTTTTGGCCAAATCAAATAAACTATCAAAATGGGCATAAAATGTGCTTCGATCAACCAGAGCCGCTTTTGCGAGTTCGGCAATGCTGATCTCAGAAAACGACTTTTGAGTGATCAAGTTCAAAAAAGTCCGTCTTTGTATACCAGTAAAATATGGAGTAAAATTAGTGAAAGATTATGCTATTTTTGCTCAAATTTTAAGATTGGAGGTTTTTGAATGATTGTTCAGTTTTTAGATAGAGATTTACCGCTATTTTTAGTACGTATCGCAACGGTGACCTTTTTTAGTATAGGATTTATTCAATTTTTTCAGAGAACGTGGAATGAGGTCTTTGATGGGACATCTAAATCAAAGGGTAATTATTGGTTGCGTCGTAGTTCATTAACGTTACTTACGGTTGGGTTGGGACTCTTTATCCATTATGACGCTATGCTGTTCATTCATAATGACTCGGCAATTCTTTATCATAACTGGTCATTATTTGTTTTGGTATTACCCTTACTCTTCGATGGCTTTAAAAAATTTGAAATTTTTCTCCAATTTGCATCTTTAATAATTGTGTGGTACATGCATCATGCACCTACTTTTTTTCATCCCGATAAAGTGGCGACACTTTTAGCTTTTATCGGGGCATGTATATTGCTCAAAAACTTTCACGAATATGTAATGAAAAATTGGTGGGTAGGTGCTGTCGGAGCGTTTGTTCTTTCGAGTGTTTTTTGGTTTACTGTACCTGAGCATTCTATGGGAATGTCAGTTCCTGTAGATTTAGCTTTAGAGGCAGTCCTTCTTTTCACAATAATGACGACGTTAGTTCTCGGGTATTGGATGCGTCAGTACCGTGATGATCAGCGGCAGCATAATTTAGAAAGACTTGCAGAATATGAGAAAGGTGTTTCTGATAATAGTTATGCTAACCATCAGCAAGAATTACAAAAACTATTTGTGTCAATGCGTGATGCAGGGTCACCGCTTAGCTTTGCGACACTTGATTTAGATCATTTTCGACAAATTAATGACCGATTTGGACATCTTGCAGGTAATGCTGTACTGATATCTGTTACTGATACGATTAAAGAGATTTTGGATAGTACAAATGTTGAACATCAACTTTTTTCAACAACAGGGGAAGAATTTAATATTGTATTTCCCAAAAAATCGGTGGATTCTATTCTTCCAATAGTAAAGGCATGTTGGCAAGGGATTCGCAAGCGAGATTTTTCCTATGACGATCGAAGTATTGATGTAACTATTTCTGTTGGTATGACATCTTTGCGAAGTGAAGATATTAGTGTTAATGATATTTATAAGCGCGCCGATGATGCTTTATCGAAAGGGAAAAGAAATGGACGAGATGCATTTGTTCTTGATAATAAGCTATTATCGGGTGCGGATCGTTCTGAAAAGCGCTTAGAGGATTATCAACTATTCGCTCAAGGGATTTTTGCGGTCAGTGAACCAGATATGCCTCTAACGTATCAAGAATTATTGTTGAGGACTTACGACCCAATTCAAAAACGGTGGATATTACCAGACTCTTTTGAAATACCAGTTTGGATGCAGATTACGTTAATTAAAAATTTCATGTCGCATACTGACGTTCAATATTTTAATTTGAATCTTACGGCCGCTCAATTTCAGGATTTAGATATTGCCAAGGCTCTTACACAGTTTGTAGAAAGTTCGGAAGGACCAGAGAGTATGACAATTGAAATCATGGATTTAACCGATTCCCAAACTACTCGTCGAATTAGTGCGTTATATCGTGCTTCCGGAATGGATATTATGATTGACGACGTTGGTAGTGATAATTCATTTGAAGCTGTTAGAGGTTCGTTACCATATATTAATGGTGTAAAATTTGCAATGCAGAATTTACGTAAATCTATTACGGATGAAGCTTTACACGAACGTATTGAATTTTGGCTACAAACTGCTAAGGAACGTGATTTAAAGTTTGTACTTGAAGGTGTTGAAAATGAAGATGACCTACGAATGGCCAATGAATTAGGGATTGAGTATATACAAGGGTATTATTTTGGAAAACCAAGTCGAGCTAATGGCCTAAGTGAAGGGGGAAAGTGAAATTAATGGATGGAATTTTTTGGGGGAATAGTTAATGCTTGAAAGATGGCTTGAATTGATGACGTTTTTAACTAATACGATTATTTTAATAAGTTTCATATATACTTATGTATGGATTGAACGTGATTCAAAAAATAATTTTATTCGTCGTCATTCTGAGATACTTACAATTGGATTGGCATGGTTATTTTTGATATTCTTTCATACTGACGCGGTAATGAGTATTGCTAACGCAGAACATATTGCTGGTTATGGGTGGACGTTTCTAAATTTTCAAATTATAACAGTACTATACACATTATTGTCAAGGCAGTCACGACGAACGTTCTGGGCAATGATATTGATTGTAGGTACCTGGTTGATATGGATTTGTGACCTTACTCAGTGGTGGCTAGTGCTCACAATCCTTTGTTTGATGTACGTAGCACATCGTATTGCTGACCCACTTGGAAACCATCGAATTCTGTATTATCCGTTTGCATTGGCTTTTGCAATACCGTTTTTTTAATCAATTATGTCACTGTTGATGGAATAGATGTTGGCTGGAGTTGGCAAATAGGTTGCTATATAATTTTAGAGATGATTTTGTGGATAGTTAACCATCGGATACACAATAGATCAAAAACGACGACAGATTTACGAAAACAGGCGACAATTGATTCGCTAATTGAAATCAATAATTTTGGTAAATTTGACCAAGATTTGAATGAGGCATTATAAGCGGTATCGAGATCATGGGGAAGCGTATGCGTTATATACTTTTGACCTGGATCACTTCAAACAAATTAATGACACATACGGACATATTTCAGGAAATCAGGTATTGCGGGAGGTTGCAGCTTTTTTGAAGAGGTATACATCGGAATTGGAGTATGACTCATGCGTGTATAGTACTGGAGGAGAAGAATTTAGCTTTATATTATTTAACGTTTTGACGTCTTTCGATCGCGCTGCTGAAATATCAAAAGGATTACAAAAAGGAATTAATAGTTTGTCGATTATGATTGAAAGTAAGCCGATTCATGTAACCATTTCTTTAGGACAGGATCGAGTTACTGAAGATGATAAAAATTATCTAGATATTTATCGACGAGCAGATTCTTTTTTATATAATTCAAAGAATAGTGGGCGTGATGCATTGACTATTCGGGGAAGACTCATACGGTAGTAAACTAAGAGTTGTAGTATACTCTGTTTGATAATTAATGTATAAACGGTTACCTAGTCCAATAATCAATGGGGTAGGTAACCGTTTTTATAATTATAGTTTTTTTGGCTAATAGCTAAGCGGGTGTTTTTCTCCGAATTCGTTAATAGCTGTAAGTATCGGCAATAATTCTTTACCGAGATTAGTTAATGAGTATAAAGTCCCCGAATTGTCAAATCAAGTACAACACTAAGTCAAATAAACAAACGCATGGAGCTATAGTTGTTAATGTAAGGTTAACTTCATTGGTGTGAAGAGTTGGTAAGCTTCACTAGCACTTAGATAGCCGAGTGATCTTCTAAGCCGATTGTTCAAAGCGTCCTGAACTTCAGCGATATAAGCATCTGTAAAGTCCTTCATAGATTTACCTTTGGGCATAAACTCACGGATCAAGCCGTTTTGGTTCTCATTACTACCACGTTCCCAAGGCGAATAAGGATGGGCGAAGTAGATCTGCGTTCCGTCAACTTGGTTCATTAAGGAGAATTCACTACCATTGTCAAAGGTGATGGAATGAAACTGCTCAGTCCCGTATTCATTGATGATTGCTTGAAGGGCGTCACGACAAGTTTCAGCATGATAGTCTGGAATCTTAACGATGATTTCAAAGCGACTCAAACGTTCAGTTAAAGTCATCACGGCAGGTTCACTGGCGATTCGCTTATCTTTGACCAGGTCACCTTCCCAATCACCAAGCACTGGGTGAGCATTAGTTTAATCCGGGCGCTTATGAATGGGAGTCCCTATTCTCATTCATGCGGGCATAAACCTTGCAAGTGCGCTATAACTAGACGACTAGTTTCACCAGAACGAACCTTAATGTATTTTAGTCACGTTGGTTAGAGCTAAGGAGGATGATTGTTAAATTTTTGAAATTAACGAGTTATTATATTGCAAGATGATATCGGATGAGTGAGCGTGATGTACGTTAAATGTGTAAAGTAGAATCGAATAAATCGTCGACTGCTGATACAGATTGAGAATTGTTTTGAATACTAAGTTGATCAGTATGAGCAGCATACTTTTTAAACCATTCTTCGGGCGTTAAGTTGTTTAATTCATCTAGTTTGTCATTATTGTGTGTTTGCAGTTTTTCAAGTATTTTATTTGATGTTTCTAAACGGTCTAGTTCTTGCTGACGTATTAGCATTATTTGTTCGGTACGGGTGTGCCCAGTTGGTAAGCCAACGATTTCCTTGACTTGTCGTATAGTTGAGGCCATATCAGTTTTTTTCGAGATTGCCGTTAGTGAATTATAGTAGGCTTTAAGCTGCGAGAAGTGCACAAATAAGTGAGCATATAGGTAGGAATCTAAGGCAATTAAAAGTTCCTTTAAATGGGTATAAGAAGGTTTGTCCTTGGATTTACGATTATTGTTGGCTAAGTTTTCGGCGATCAAATTAGTCATAGCATGAGGATGCTCTTGGACAAAATCGCTAAGTGCTAACTTAGGAGTATCTGCGATGATTGAATGCGAATGGTTGACTTTGGTTGCTAAGCGCTCCTTTTGTGCGGCTAATCTTGCTGAACTAAAAATGTTTGTGATAACGTGTTCGATAGCTTTAGAGTTCGTTGACGAAGTCAATTGACTGTAAATGTTGTAATTCGCGTCGCGGGTATTGATGATGTTTTCAATATTTGCAACTACCTTGAATGATGGAGAATTGAGGTCCAGAGATTGTGCGCCATATTCTTTAGTGTCCTTTGCGGCATAGTGGTTAGTTTGTTGCAGACTAGTAGAGAACCCGGTTGGCGTTAGTGAGCCCGAAACAGTTTCGGTAATGACTTGATTAGCCACAACTTGATCTAGAGATAGTGTGCTTATAGATGACTTACTTGGTTCGGGTGCTTTACTTGCAGTGATGTCATCAATGAGACCATTAAGGTAGTCTGAATTACTTTGCAACAGGGTTGTTCCTAGTGAATTAATTAAGTAGGCCACTAACAGTAAAACGCGGCCACGGTTGTCACCTCTACTGTCAATTACTTTAAGTAGAGCAGGAAATTCACTTTTTAGCGTGCCGGCCCCATTGGTAAGTTCTGTTACTTGACGGAAAGCGTCAGATACTAATAAACGGTTTTTACCATAGTAGTCGTTTTTTTCGATATTGGCTGCGAGTTTGCTATAAAGGGCGTTATAAGCTGTAAAGTTTGCTGACGACTTCACCGCACCGTTAGTACTGTTAAAAATGTCGGTGTGGGTTGTAGTTTGTGTTAATAAATTGAGTAGTGGCAGGACTTCGAAATTGAAGTAACGGTTGTTATCGTCGTTATTGAAGTTGTTTAAAAAAAGACTGAATTTTTTGGTACCTTTATTTTTATCAGTAGGCAATTGTTCGGCGTTGGTATCAGTGAAGAGATAGCGTCGATAGATTGGTGTAAGCAGTTGAGTGTCATTGCTGTCCAACTGCTTGTATAATGCAGTAGTAAGTGAATCCGCGTCTAGCCCAAGTCTAAAGGTAGTTAATGATGTGTGATTGCTCATAATAGTAAGCCTCCGTGATTAATTTTAGGTAAATTATACAATTTCATAAGAATAATAGACTAGGCTATAAGAATTTTTATTTCTTATAGCCTAGTCTATTTTTGCGCAAATTTAAGTAATCTTGAGTTGTTCCAAAATAATTCACGAAGGAGGAAATACCTGTGGATTCCCACACCGAAAAAATAAGTCGTTCGTCAAGTCTTCAACAGCTCCTGCGTGATGAACACAAAGTTGTTAACGCTATCTTGGATGAAATGCGGGCTACGGATGTTGAATCGCTAAACGTTACATTGATTTTTGATGACAACGTGTAGCAACACATATTCTGAAAGGTGTGTTGCTCGAGGATTCACTTTTCTTAGAAGGTGTCCGTAGTACCCGACTCACCCGAAACATGATTGGGTAAACAACTGAAAGGGGTCGTTAATAATGAAACGGAAACACGCACCACCCGCTTTAAGCGGGACCCAAGCTGTCGTCACTAACAATCAATTAAAAAAAGGGGTACTTTAATTATGAAAAACTTCAATGGTAACAACACGCACGGATTTCAAAATCAATTTGACAATAACAGCACGTTTGTTCAACTAACTGGCGAACCGTTCGTGCGTTATACGATTCAGGTTAAAAATGTAGAAATCTTCAACAATCAGGTAAGCATCGATGGTGTTGACGAGGATGGGAACACCGGTAGATTGAGTGTTAATCTTACCCAAAAATTTGAACGTAATATTTTTAACGGCGCAATTTTAAACGCACTAAGGTTAAAAAGTGCGGGCGCACCATTTGATTTGAAAAACATGGTTGACAATTGGTTCCAATTCACTTACCAAGAGCAACCCAGCTACAATCACACCTATCTCAACCTTAGAGATATTGAACTCCTTGTGGCTGATGAGTCCGACGAACCAGATGATCAAGTGGCTGATAAAGCTGAGGCTGATGTGGAGGATGTGACCGATGATCAAGCTTAAACCAGAACTCGATCCTTACGTGCAAAAACCGACACGTAGGGACGACATCGAGACCAAGTCTTACGATGCCATCGAGCACATACAAGGTAGGATCGGCATCATCGCGCTGAACAGGCTAAGGCCAGTCCCAACCGGCGTCAGGGATGACCAACTGCTTGAACAAGTCCAAGAGCAGCTGCGTGAAATGGTCGGAATCGTCTATCGAAGTGACAGTGTCAGCGTGGATAAGGAGGACGCAGTCTCATTCTTTCTGAAGTACATGACGATCCTGACGATTCGAGGAACAGACGAGTTACTCCTGTTTGACTGGCAACAAGGCATTTACGTTGATGGTCGCCAACGACTTGAACGAATTATGGCTAACTTGTTCAATTATCTAGCCGGTGACGTCTGGTCGCACGGACTCGAAGAAGGGGTGCTGCAGCTGCTAATGCGGCGCGCACCGGTCGTAGATCGTGGTGCGCTAAATAAGCAGGTCTTCACTTTCAACAGTAGCGTGTTGAGGTTGGATAATCTTCAGTTTGCTGAACCTGACCCTAAATTTCTTTCGACGATTAAGTCGCCAATCACACCCATGGACATGCCAACGCCTTATTGGGATGGCTTCATGGCAACGACGTTTGATAACTCACAAGATGTTGCGTTTGTTACAGAGTGGCTGGGGTACTTATTTGACACATCGACGAAAGGCGAATCAGTTCTGTTTATGCAATCGTCGGGTTCATCGGGTAAGTCCACGTTAACGCAGGTCATGCGTGAAATCGTAGGAGTTGAAAATGCCAGTGCGTTAAGTCTTCAGCAATTAGGTGTAGGCTTCGCGACTTCGGATTTATTGGGCAAGGTGGCATTGCTCACGGATGAGTCCAGTGATGGCAAATTCAACGTCGCAATTGTGAAGGCTATTTCGGGTGGGTCGCCAGTGCACGTTGATGTGAAATATAAAGACGGCCAGAGTGTGGTGCTGCCAGTTAAGATGTCCTTTGCTTTTAACATCTTGCCGGAACCTGAAGCTACCTTTGGCTTTGAACGACGACTGTTATTGCTAAAGTTTCCGCACCAGTTCGATAAAGACACGCAAGACAAGCATCTTATTGATAACTTACGTGGCGAGCTACCGGGAATTGCGTGGAAGGGTGTGAATGGCTTACGCGAATTACGTAAAAATGGTTACGAATTTGTGGAATCACCAGCCATGAAAGAAGCTAAGAAACAGTATTTAGCAACTACTAGGCCGGTGGTAGCTGACTTCATCCATGATCGACTGCGAGCGGCGGTTGGTGCACGAACTGATAAGAAGGTTATTCTTGAAGCCTTCAAACAGTGGGCAGTGGACGAACAACGACCAACCGGCGGCTTTGATAGCCCCGGTCGATTCTGGAAGGAATTTAGAGCGTTGGTGTTTGGGACGCTTGGCGTTCAGTATCATGACCAAAAGTCGAATGCATTGTATACGATTAGCGACGTGACATTGATCGACTAAGTAACATGGCCGTTTGGGTACGGCGGGTGGGTTGGGTAGGTAAATTTAAAACTGATTAGGAGGTCGATTGAATGGATGCTTACAACGAACTGATTAAGCAAACTAATCCAAAGTTGGTTGAAGCCGCTAAGGTGTACTTGCAATCGGTGAAGGCATACTTCAATGGTAAACAAGGTACACCGGATGAATTATTGTCGATTGCAGCCGCGGCACGGTTGCTACATGTGGACCGAGGTTTTGTTGAAGCCCTATTACTAGATCCGGCGTGTCCAAGAATCACAGCAGGTACTGGACATCAAGTCCGATTGCCAAAGAAGCTGTTGCTGGAGTACGTCACTGATCGATCAAAACAGTGGTATCGCTATTGATTAAGAGAAGTGCTAGCTGGGTCGTCCTTGGGGGACAGACCCACTACACACATTTATAAGGGGGTGTTATTCATTGGGCAGAATTGTTGAAGTGAACGGGAAAGCCCGTAAAAAATATAAGTCTGAATTCACCACGGGATCCGGTAAACTCAGACGGCGCATCAGCAAAACGTTCACGACCAAGCGAGAAGCAACCACTTGGCTAGCAGAGCTGGAACTGGCTAAAGGCCAAGGAACAACGTTTCAAAATGGCGAGCTGTTGTTTAGTGACTGGTACTTTTTGTGGTATCGGTTGTTTAAGGAACGTAACCTTGCACCAGCTACTAAAGATACGTACATTGCTACGTACCAGCATCTTAAGGCCTACTTGCCAACGGTAAAAGTCAATGAGCTATCGCGGACAATTTTGCAGAATTACTTTAACCTGATGGCCGAACAGAATGCTCATGAAACGCTACGCAAAGACCTGACTCACATTAGGATGGCCTTACGGGAAGCCGTAGATAGTGGTACTTTGGTCAAAAATCCGGCTAGTAACTTAGTGTTGCCCAAGGCGATACCGACTAAGTCGAAGGAAGAACGAATCATGACTAAGGCCGAGTATCATCAAATTGAAACTTTCTTGAATGAACAGCCGGTGGAGATGGCCCACCTATATGACTTTGTGTTATTGGTTATCTCTAAAACGGCATTACGCGTTGGTGAGGCCTTGGCGCTAACGGCGCCTGACCTCGACCTAACGCACGGGGTTATCAATGTGAAACACAGTTACGATAGTCACATAAAACAAATTAAAGCACCTAAAACCGTTAATGGTATCAGAGAGATTCCAATCGGTCATGATTTGGTGGTCAAACTGCAACAGTGGATGGCAATGCACGACGCTGCCCTTAAGCAGGTCGGGATTGCCAACCCCCAACAGTTTTTGTTTCTCAATTTAAAGGGTCGCATTATCCAAGCCAGTAACGTTAATCGTGCCTATCAGATGATTCAAGCTCAATTGGAGTTTAAACATCATTATAGTACGCACACGATGCGGCATTACTTGGCATCACAGTTGATTGGGAGTGGCAAGGTTTCAATGGTGTACACGAGTCGCTTATTAGGTCATTCCAGCACGACGATTACTAGCCTGTATTATGCAGGAATCGTGAAGGATGATCAGTCCCGCCAACATCAGGCGGCACTCAATGTCATTGAGGACTTGGCATAACTTTTTAAAAGTAGCCACCCAAGTGACCCAAGCCACCCAAGTGTAGCAAGTGAAAGCTGCCGTAAGCAGCTGGAGCTCGCGAAAGTGGATGACGCTTTAAGTGACTAAGTCAATTTGAAAGAAGGTTAATCAATATGAATTCGTTTGATGACTACGTTAAGAAACTCCAGCAGCATTTTCGAAAGTTTCAAGTAGATCCTGATTTTGCGGAACAGACTTTTCCGGGAGTTCGGATAGTGTTTGACCGACCAGCAACTTTAACTGACAAGGAGCTGATTAGTACCGTTTTAGATGGCGGTGTTATTCCAGCGTTTCTACTAAGTGATGAGCAGAGTGTAACGTTAGATATTACCGGAGACTGGCTATTTACGGGCATTCGAATGACCTTTGATTATGAAGATACGCGTTATCTAAAAGAATGGCTAAGCGATGTTCTGAAATACATTGAAGTGATGGGACGGCGAATCGGTAACATATTAAAAGTTGACTTTGATTTTGGTCAACGGCTGGATAAAACGTCAACTTTTCAGGACGACGACTATGTTCAAGACCGCTTGGAATGGATGGCGTCTAAAACATTACCTGTAGTTCAAAATGGCAGTTTTGCAGCTTTTGGTGTTTATTTTAAGTATTATGGGGCAATGTTGGCTTTGGTGAATGGTCGTTCAATGGTGATTGAAAATATTGCTGGTCATGTGGTATGTGATGCTGCAGGTGAGGTGGTTGATTGGGTTGATTAAGTTTCATCCCAATGATGCCGTTGAATGACTACAATTTTTCAAATTAATAACTAAAAAATATTCTAAGATAAGGTGGTAATTGTAATGGATGCTATGACTATGAATACTATGTTGGTTGAATTATTAACTTTCAGAATGAAACTGGATTCTGGTGAGGGGGAAAGTAGCGCACCGATTACTTTCGATGCAACTTTTCAACGGGATACTGATGCTAGTGAACTGGAACTAATGCAGTGGTTTATGAACGAACTTGAAGTGACACCCTCAGCATTATCAATTAGTCCAGCCAACATTTATGTTAAGTATACGAATGATCCGGAATCAACCGGCTCTAAACCAGTATTTTCTGGTGATAATTGGCAGTATTTACAAAACTTGGCTGAATCATTTATGGAACAGGTTAACTGTATTAGTGAGCAAGTAGGTGAGACTTTGGATGTTGATGCTTTTACCGGTGAAACAATGATTTTTATTGGTGTGGGCGTCAATCAATTAATGAAAAAATATGTTAATCATAATATGCCAGTGACTAGAGACGGTGATTTTTCAACATTTGGAACTCATTTTGAAGCTGGTGGCGTTATGATGTTAGGTGATGTAGGCAATAGTAAGCCGATGCTAGTAGCCAACCCTAAAGGATATAGTGTGTTCGATGCAGATGGCGAGCTGGTGGACTGGATCAACGAATAAGCGAATGAACTAAAAAATGCCCCGCACGGTCAATAGATCGTGTGGGGCATTATTGTGCTCTGGGCTGATTAACAAACGGCTAACGTCGTCGCATTCTAAGGTGGTTGTTAGTCGTTACTAGTGTTAAACAGCGTTGAATAACGGTTATGCTATGATAGTTGACGGAACGCTATAAGAGCTAGTTTCGAGGTTAAAAAAACGGTGAGAGCACGTAATTTTCATTCAATTAGACGTGTGCTTCCGGTATACTGGGTGAAGTAGAGGGTTAGTGACGGTTGGCAAATCCAATTGAAGTGAGTTGATGCCTATGAGTGTTTCTGCTTGTAGTGAGGATTCTATTCTAGAGAGAGGACCAGCCATTTTAGGCCTATTGAGCTTTTTGATTGTGTTGGTTGGCAAGTTGACAGCATTAGTATTGGCGCTTACTGCGTTGATCTATGCTGGTATTAAGCTGATTGATGCATGGCGGAAGTTTAAAAAAAGGCTAAAATAAAAACCGTTCCGCTAACTTTGGCCAGTTCGGAATGGTTTTTTAAGTTCTAACTGCCACCGTCTTTAACGGCTCTGCATGGAAGTCCTATTTGCACTAGGGCTTCTTTTTGTGTTTCAATTATAACATGTTTAGGCCTTTTAGAGTTACTAGACAATCAAAAATCATATTGATAATTAGCTAGAGAAAATAAAGTCGTACCAATTTGATACACTGTACGTTAAGAAAACAGTTACGGAGGGAAAATTATGGGTGATAATATTTCTACTACTAACGGTGAATCAGAGTCGTTAGATTCATCCTTTCAATTAGATTGGATGATGAAACATGAAAATGAAGAAGTTACTAAAATAAAATCACCAACTGTTTGGCAGGCAGTTATTGAACACGATTTGAATGTAAACTTTGAATCAGTCGATGAAGGAATTGCGGAGTTGCTTGAATCAAACATCGCGATGGTTTTTAGTATAGTTTCAGACAATCAAGTACATGATGATGTACTTGAAATTTTAAGTCGTTTTCCTAGAGTGTACTGGCTGTTGAAGGATGCTAACAGTAGGTATCGAGACTTGAAAAGCGGTAAATTGGATTCAAAAATTAAAGCGCAAAGTATGATCCTGAATTATTCATACCTTCCAAAAAAGTCGTCAGTTTTCATGTTTTTCAAAAACTGACGGCTTTTGATCTTGCTT
>NZ_BAABMI010000061.1:0-31762 GCF_054785195.1 Secundilactobacillus muriivasis
ATTTGAAAGGACACATACCAAGCACCATTCGGTTCCTGTTTAATGGTGGTTACGCCAATTCGGACACCTTTTTCATGAGGCAAATGCTTAATATTGTTAGCCGACGCTTTTAAACGTCCAACTTTAGGAATCTGAATATGGTGGGAATCGGTCACTTTAACTTTCGCACCGTTAAAAATATCCTCACCAGCTTTACGAGACTTAGCTGGATAACTATTCTTTGTTTGATAACTGAATCGATATTGGTCTTTACGCTTAGGTTTCGGCGTACCTGCTGAATTGACCTTGCGCCACATGTTCCAAGACGCTTGATAATTGCGGATCGCCATGCTCGGCATGTTGGTATCTAATCGAGAATCAGTGTTTAGCCATTTCGCGTGTTGCTTAGAGCCCCAATCTCGAAAGACTTTAGCGTTATAAATATATCGTGCTGTATGGCAGTTGAACAACATAATATCAGCTTGTTGCGCACTGGGATAGACCCGAATTCGGAAACCAAAACTGTAAGTGAAGGTTGCCTTAACCGTCTTCATTCGAGCCTTGATAGCCTGTTTACGTTCGTCAGTCATTTTGCCTTTAATGATAAGTACCTCCCTTCGTAATTTATAAGTTAATTTTAATAAGAAAAGAAGTGCCCATCAAGAACATATGTTCATTTCAGACAAAGTCGGTGCACCGAGAAAAAATTGCCCCATTTCTTGTCGATTATATCAAGATGTGCGAAACAACCACCAGAATGCTAAAAAGTGGAAAAATTTTAAAGCTAAGTATCAAAATTGTGTTAAGCAAACGGGCTTACATCCCCGGTTTAAAAACCGGGGCATTACGCCTAACTTTCAGTAAACGCGTATTTCCGTCTTCATTTATACCATCCACTAAACTCAAACTCGTTGACAAGCGATATCATCAAACTCGCTTTGAACAGTCGTTCACTATTACTAATCACACCAACTCGCCCAACTGTGAACACAACATCTAACGCACGTGATAGCCGTTTTTAATAACACCCTCCTGCCAACAAAAAAGACTGCCTCATTAAAGCTTGAGGCGGTCTCTTTTGTAAGTACAGATCACTTAACTATCTATTTTTTCGATGTATTCGCATGCTCTTGAGTCACCAGAAACCCGCTGTAATGTCCACCACCTAATACGGCTTCCGCCACGTAAACGGTGGCTCAGTCGCGCCATAAATCGCATGGTCGGCACCTGATTGCCAAGCCCAGTTTTGATTACCATAATCAAAGTGCCACCATTCATCCGTGTAGTTCGTGAACCCAACGCTGACCATCACGTTGTAGAGCAACCGCCGATGATCACGATAAGCAATTTCGGCCGAATCAAGTTCAGTCCGGGTCTGTTTTTCTTCAAAATACGATGTGCGGGCAACTTCAGTATGGTCATCAAACGGGGTTCCAAAATCAAGCGGCACCCCCAAATCGTCAACAATTAGCAAATCAACTGCGCCACTAGTATTATGCGGTGCTGGTTGGTGAACGATGTCGGTTGTCGGCGGTGCTACGGTCGCTAACGTTCGTTGCAACACTTGCGCCTCAGTCAAATTGGAATTCTGCTCGGTAAGCATTTGTTTCAACAGTTCAAACAATTGGGTTTGCGTCTCATTAGATCGCCAAGTATCCAGTAACACCAATTTATACCCCACCGGTAACTGATTAGCCGCTAAGACTAAGCGACGGTAAACATTCCGGCGACTGTAGGTTGTGGACGTCGTGCCGCTAATGCCCTGATTGAAGTATTCAGGACTGACAACAATCCGTTCGGGACAAAAACCTGCGTTAACTAACGGTTCGTGACATTCGATAATTTTAGGTTGGTGCGCACGTTGCCAGTCCCACGAATCAGTTACGATTGGAATCGGCTTTTCAAATTGAATTAATTTAATGGTCATTTTGAAACTCCCTTCGACTTAGGCGCTAGCGGTTAGCTACTCTCTACATATTTTAAATAGCACCTAGCGTGCAGCCACCCGCTTCGCCCGATTCAAACTCGCCAGCGCTGCCACCAAAGCCCGCAAGTTCTCATCACTCGATGCATAGCTGATTCGAATGGCGGTCGGGTCACCAAATGGCGTCCCAGGCATGACCCCAACGTGGTAATCCCGGGCTAACTGACGAGTGAACGCAAAACTATCCTGATGGTAAGCCGCCGGAATTTTAGCAAAAACATAAAACGCGCCCATCGGTGCCACAAACGTCACGTTTAACTCAGTTAACGCCGCCTTCAAATAATCTCGGCGTTCTTGATAAACTTTACGCATTGCCGCCGCATCATCTTGCCCGTTTGTCAGGGCTTCAACGGCCGCATATTGAACGATCGAAGTTGGCGTTGTCACCATAAATTGGTGCACTTTCGCAATTTGGCCGATCACATTACCAGGGCCAAAAACAAAGCCGATCCGCCAGCCAGTCATAGCGTGAGATTTCGACAAACCGTTGATGATAATGGTTTGGTCTGGTAACCAACGTGAAAGTGAGTAGTGCGCAACCCCATACGTGAGTTCGCCATATATCTCATCGCTAATGATCCAAAGTTGATTTTCACGAAGCGTTGGCACTAAATCAGCTAATTGTTGCTCGGTGTAAACAACGCCGGTCGGATTAGACGGATCCGTGATCACAACGCCTTTAATCGTCACTTCTGGATGTGACTTAATCGCAGCGGTGACTTGTTGCGGTGTTAGCACACAGCCAGTTTCGGTGGTATCGATCAGAATCGGCGTCACGTGATTCAAGATGGCCAGTGCTTGATAAACCGGGTAAGCCGGCGTAGGAATCAGCACGGCATCTCCCGCGTGAAATAGTGCTTTGAACGTTGCGGATAGTCCCTCCGTTGCACCAACCGTACAGATAATTTGGTCGGCCGGGTAACGATAGCCAAATTTGTCTCGGTAATAGGTTGACGCAGCTTCACGCAACGTTTGAATCCCCCAGTAATAGGGGTAATGCGATTGATTGGCTTTAATTGACCGAATTGCCGCAGTTTGAATGTGTTCTGGTACGTTAAAATCCGGTTCGCCAAGGGTCAGCTTTACGATTTGGGGATCTGCGCTGATTTCATGATCAAACTGACGAAGGGCTGACGGGGTGACTGCTAGAACGTCTGGATTCAGTTGGTTTTCTTCCATATTTAATGACCTCCAAGTCGAATGTTGTCAATCAAGCGTTACCGACCAGAAACGTGCGCCGAATCAGTTGCTTTTCTACTACCCGTGAGGCTTGCCGCTGATAACAAGCTATCAACCAATTCCGGTGCCATAAGCTGTTCGTTCAGCAACAAACTTCGAACCGAGCAATTTTCCCGTACCGCCCGTTTAACAATGGCCGTGGTTTTAGCGTAGCCCAAGTATGGTGACAGCAGCGTTGCGGTTATGGCAGAACGATCGACTTCAGTTGCGCAACGTTCTCGATCAACCTCAATCCCCGATACACACCGCGTTGCCAACGTACTGATTGCGCGTTCCAGATACGTTTCACTTGCTAAAATATCCCGAAACATAATGGGTTCAAATGCATTCAACTCCAGCTGTCCAGCCTCAGCAGCCAACGTCACCGTTGTATCGTTACCGATCACCTCAAAGGCTACCTGATTGACAACTTCCGGAATCACCGGGTTAACCTTAGCCGGCATGATCGATGACCCAGCTTGTTGGGCGGGTAAATGTAACTCGCCTAATCCAGCTTGTGGACCACTTGCTAACAACCGCAAATCATTACTAAATTTAGAAAGATCCACTGCCAGTGTTTTTAGCGTCCCAGAGAAGACAACCTCGGCATCACAGTTTTGAGTTGCATCAACGAGATCCGCCGCCTGCGTGAGACTGAGTCGTGAAATGGCATTAACCGCCGGAACGATCGTATCTTGGTATTGTGCGGTAGCGTTAACGCCCGTCCCAATCGCTGTTGCACCTAGGTTGACAACCTCTAGGCCAGCTTTAGCAGCTTTCAATCGCTCCAAATCTCGAGTAAACATCGTGTGATAAGCACGAAAAGTACGACCATACGTAGTGGGAACGGCATCCTGTAGTTGCGTTCGTCCCACTTTAATGACGTCATCAAATGTAGTAGCCCGATCTTGCAAGGCCGTTCGCAACAGTTCAATACTCTTGATCAACGCCGGCAGCTTTTTTAACATCGCCATTTTGCCAGCAGTTGGAAACGTGTCGTTCGTTGATTGCGATTGGTTAACATCATCATTTGGGTGCACTTTAACACCCGGATTCAGCCGTTCAGCCAAGTGGGCGACCACTTCATTGACGTTCATATTCGCTGAAGTCCCTGCGCTGCCTTGAATCGCCGGCGCAATGAAGGCGTCAGCGTGTTGACCAAGTAATAACTGATTGCAAGCCGCGATAATGGCGTTGGCTTTTGCCAGTGATAACGTCCCGGCTTCGCGATTAACTTGAGCGGCGGCCTTTTTGATTTGAACCAAACTTTCGATCAATAGCGGATTTAGTTTCTCGGTTGAAATCGGAAAGTTTTGAGCTGCCCGAACACTGTTGATCCCATACAAGGCCTGATCATCTATTGCTAATCGACCAATACAATCCTGTTCAATGCGCATACAATCGCCCCTATTCGTTAATTAGACGTTAGATAATATAACATCTTGTTAGAAATCATAGACCATTAAGTAAATTAATCAAGGTTATTTTAGGTAAAACAGGGTCGATGTCAGTTACTGGTTACCTATACCAATTTGCTAATCCGTTGTTTTTTCAGCATTTATGCCAATTTTGAAAATAAAAAAGCTCATGTTTACATGTTATATTTCATAACATGTAAACATGAGCTTTTACTCAATTGCTCTAGACGCCTATTAATTATTCCACTTCAACCTCAAACAACCGGGTCCCCTGATCGATCAGCTCCTGCAACAACTGGAACAGAATAACGACCCAGCCAAAAGCCAGCGCGAACCCGATGATTTCAAAGGCCGTAAGCGACAAATACCCCACGAACTGAAACAACACATCCGCCACTACCAAAATGGCGCCAACAGTGTAAGACATCCGCAAAAATTCCTTACTGATGCCGGGCAACAACCAGCGAATGCCAACAATCAACCCAATAATGAAGTAAACCAAGAATCCTGCCACCTGATCATGCAAGAAGTGGAAGCGCTGGTTATTCGGAAAGAACCCAACCGCGCCAAGGTCAACGGCCATCAACGTAATAATGAGCCGCAACGTCAACAACCGCAGTGACCGAGGATAAATCGCCGCCAATGAGACGAAAATGTAGTCGGTCAGCGCCACCATCAACAACGCCGAAAACATCAAGGTCATATTAAACTGCCAGCTATTTTGTGCCAAATGCGTCCCGAGAAAGCTCAGGTTATACTGCCACCAACGCCGCGAGCTGTTGGTCGCCATCGAGATGACAACCCCACCAACGATCACCGCAGTAAATAGTCGAATCAGCGTCCGCGACGACAGCGAAAACGCCGCAAAGATCATGACGTAGTTGATCATCGTTTCAAACACAAAGAAGATGATGGTTGCCGTTAACCGGTCAAAGGTCGCCCCGTTAAAAATCGCGTTAAATAGCCAAAAAACACCCATCAGGGCAATCCCTAAAATAAGAGCAAAGGATAAAATCACGACCGGAAAATTTCGCCAATACACGTTTCTTGAGAAAGCGTTGGTCTGATTACGTCGCTCACGAATAAAGAAGATGCCGAATAAAATCGTTCCCATAATGACACCCATCAAAATCACCGTTGTGGCCAAGGACGTCTCACCAGACAGCGGAATCTGGTTCTGATTTTTCACCGCAAAAAAGATGTTGAACAGGATACTGCAGAACAGCCCCGGCGCAAGGTACCACCAAAGTGAGATCCGCTGAAACAGCGACCGTTCACTATCCGCACTCTGTAGTAACACGTTGTGATTCCGGAGTTCTAATTTAACCGTGTCGCCCGCCGACACCTTCAGTTGATCGACGACCCGCGCCGGCAAAGTCATCTTCACCGTCACTTCGCCATCGGTTGGCACAGCTTCTCGTCGTACCGTGACCGCCGGCTGTGCCCCGCGGGGTGTTACTTGTTTGTCTTGTTTAACCATGATTTTCCCCTAACTTATCTATCTCAGTCTCTATTTTCGGGGAATTGACGGCGAACGTCAAGGTGAATAATTGGGAATCGTGAATCGCTATATTCACTGTCATATCAAGGCCTTCAGCCGATTAACGCAACTGAGTATCTTAAATCATTTCTAAAAAAACGTATCTTCTTTCCCCAACTTGACGCCCGTCAATTTGTTTCTACCAGAAACCGCTTAAACTATAGTCAATCAATCAATAAAGGAGCGGTTCAACATGAAAATCCAACGTTTTATCCAACAACACCAAACCCACATCACGCTCGCTAGTGCCATTTTAATTGCCCTCGGATTTTTCGCAAAGTTTGTCCTTCACTCAACCATCGTTTACGACTGGTCGTTTATCCTCGCTTCAATTATCGCCGCAGTGCCAATTATGATCCACGCTTACCAAGCACTTCGGGTGAAAGTCATCAGTATCGAATTACTGGTCAGCATCGCCGTTATCGGCGCCTTCATCATCGGCGAGTACAATGAATCCGCCATCGTGACCTTCCTGTTCCTCTTTGGGAGTTATCTGGAACAACGGACCCTCAGTAAGACCCGTGAATCCATCAAATCCTTAACGGAAATGGCCCCAGCCACCGCCATCCTCGTGAACGAAGACGGCAGCCAAGAAGAAGTTGACATCGACGACGTTGACGAAGGCGACCACGTGCTCGTTAAGACCGGTGCCTCAGTGCCAGTTGATGGCAAAATCGTCAGCGGTTCCGGGTATTTGGACGAAGCCGTCATCACTGGTGAATCTAAGCCCGTTGCCAAGCATCAAGGCGACGACGTGTTCTCCGGCTCCATTCTTGGAAACGGGACCGTCACTGTCGAAGCCACTAAGGTTGGCGAAGACACCACTTTTGGTAAGATCATCGAACTCGTGGAAGACGCCCAAGACGCCAAGTCACCGGCAGAATCTTTCATCGACAAATTCGCTCAGTACTACACCCCAGCCGTTTTAGTTATAGCAGCTTTGGTTTACATCTTCACCCGGAACTTCTCAACGGCTATCACCGTTCTGGTACTTGGTTGCCCCGGTGCTTTGGTTATCGGCGCCCCAGTTTCTAACGTTGCCGGCATCGGTAACGGCGCCAAGCGCGGCATCCTGTTGAAGGGTGGCGCGGTCATGAACGACTTCGCTAAAGTCGACACCTTCGTCTTCGATAAGACCGGGACGTTGACCTTAGGGAACACCGCCGTTTCCGCCGTTAAGACTTACACTGACGACGCTGACACCGCCCTCGCCTTAGTTGCCCGGGCAGAACGCCTCTCCGATCACCCACTTGGCAAAGCCGTGATCGACTACGTCAACGGTAAGGACCTCAGCTTTGAACAACTCAACGTCACTGATAATGATACGGTCAAGGGTCAAGGCCTCGTAGCCGACATCGACCAGCACCACGTCCTTGTTGGGAACCTGAAGCTCATGCAAGCTAACAACGTCCAATTGACCGCGGCCCAATCAAGCGACCTCGCCAGCGTTCAAGCGACTGGTAGCTCCGTGATCATGGTGGCCGTTGATAACATTCTTGCCTTAACCTTAGGCATCTCAGACGTCATCCGTCCCGAAGTTAAAGCGCAACTCCAAGCCCTCCGCGACCATGGTGCCAAGCACCTCGTTATGTTAACCGGTGACAACCACATCACCGCCCAATACGTTGCCGAACAAGTTGGCATCGACGAAGTTCACGCCGAACTCCTGCCAGAACAAAAGGTCGAGTACATCAAACAGTTCAAGGCTGACGGTCGTACGGTTGCCTTCGTCGGCGACGGTATCAACGATAGCCCCGCCATTGCGACGGCTCAAATTGGAATTGCCATGGGAAGCGGAACCGACGTTGCCATCGAAACTTCCGACGTTGTCCTGATGCAATCCAGTTTTGAAGCGTTGGTTCACGCCTACGCCTTGTCTAAGAAGACCGTTCGTAACACTAAGGAAAACATCATCATCGCCATTGGCGTCGTGCTTTTCTTGCTACTCGGCTTGATCCTCGGCTTCATCTACATGGCCAGCGGGATGTTCGTCCACGAAGCCAGCATCCTGGTCGTCATCTTCAACGCCATGCGTCTGATTCGCTACGGCAACTTGAAGGTCACCCCACAGCTGCAAGGCAAGTCATCTCACGCCTTAAGCTAAAAAAGTTTCACCAACTTGATATGCGTCAAGTTCAAATCCAACCAGGCTCGCTACAATAGAACCATAAACTAATAACCAACAGGAGGAATTCAATTATGACAAAACGTGCAATCTTAACCCTAGACGGTCTCACCTGCCCATCATGTATGACTAAAATCGAAAGTGCCGTTTCACATACGGCCGGGGTTGAAAAGGTCCAAGTCCTCTTTAACGCCAGCAAGGTCAAGGCCGACTTCGATGACAGCCAAGTTTCAGCCGACGAACTCGCTCAAGTCGTTGACAAGTTAGGTTACGAAGTTAAGAAGATCAAGGTCAAGGACCAAGTTACCGCCTAACCCCGTTACTGAAGTGCCGCACTCGATTTCTCAAAACTCAAGCAAGCAGCCCTCACCAAGCATTTTCCCCAAACATCAAACTCACTTTCTAGGAGGATCACATCCATGACATCAGAAGCAATTGAAGCCAAATACCAAGCAGAAGTTAAACAAGCCGACATCGACCACCACACCCCAACCGCTGGGGCCATGACCGGTCACATCGTTGCCAACTTACGGATCCACGACGTTAAGTTACACCAAGCCAAGTGGTTCTTAAAGGGCTTCGAAGGCGCCGCCGTTAAACCACTCTACGACCAATTCATCGACCAAGCCCGTCACGACTACGACATGGTCGCCGACGCCCTCTTGGACGAAAACGAACTGCCACCTTCGACCACGGAAGAGTACAGCAACTACAAGATGCTGAGCGAAGACGGCCGCAACAAGTACCTCAGCGCCAGCGAAATCGTCGACATCACCGCCCACGATTTCAACACCCAAAACCTGTTTATTACCCGGGCAATTAAGTTAGCCGAAAAGGAAGACCGACCAGCCTTGGCCGCCACCCTTACCAACCTTCTGGGCACCAACAACCACGCGATTCAACAACTCCAAGCTGTGCTTGGTAAGAGCGCTTGGGAAGGGCTCGTTGAGGTTGACGATGACGACGATGAAGATTAGTTAGCCTTAAAGCGGTACCGTTTCATTCTTGCAGAAGAATGGCGGTACCGCTTTTTTGTTGTTCCTGCAAAAAAGCGACTTCATCAAAATCTGAAGTCGCCTTTTTATCACACCAATATTTACTTAATCGTCATCCGCAACTGTCCCAGATGCGTAATCTCACCCGTCAACTCATCGCCCGGCTTCAAGAAAATCTGTGGCTCGTGCCCGACACCAGTCCCGCTTGGCGTTCCGGTGAAGATCAAGTCGCCTGGTCGGAGTTCAACAATAGTCGAGAGGTAGTGCACTAGTTCTGGAATCTTGAAGATCATCTGACTCAACGGCGCTTCCTGCATCACGGCTCCGTTGACCTTGGTGGTAATGACTTCATCGTCTAGGTCACCCAACTCGTCCACGGTTGTCAGCCATGGACCGATTGGGGCGTAGTTTTCGAAGGATTTGCCCATTGAAAATTGGGGCTTAGCGTTTTGGAATTGGACTTCCCGGTCAGAGAGGTCTTCACCGACCATCACACCAGCCACGTAGTTCATGGCGTCTTTAGTCGCAATGTCACGGCCGGCTTGGCCAACGACCGCCACGATTTCAGTTTCCCAGTCAGTTTGGGGACCGTGAGCCTTAACGTCCACCACCGGCGCCGCAATTGAACTGCTGAATTTGGTAAAAATACTTGGTGCTTTCGGCAACTCAATGTGGATCTCCGCCGAATGATCCCGGTAGTTCATCCCCACCGCAAAGATCTGTTGCGGCGTTTGAATCGGCGCGTCCAGTTCGGCCATCGTGTAGGGTTGAATCTCACCCAACTGCCAAGTCGCCTTGACCTCCAGCGCTTCCAAAATCGTCGCCGCGTTCTTGATCATCCGACCAGTGGTTTCGCCCTCAATCACAAATGGGCGGTTATGTAACATTGCTAATTTCATCATCTATCACCTCGCAGTTATCTTACGCCAAATTTTCCGAAGAAGAAAGCGCTTAGCAATGGTTCAGCCTCCCGAAAGCCTATGAAATCCGTTAAAAAATGCCGTATAATAGTCCCTATTGAACTTATCGCAAGGAGGCTATCACATGTTATTTGCAACTCAATTCGAAAACGACGTGCCATCCGTAGGCTAAATGCCTAACATGGCCGTCATCGCTCTGTTAGGCCTAACCAGTTTGCCTATACTAAAACAACGGAGTGACTTACAATGTCTCAAAATTTAAAATCAGCGTCTCAATCCGCCCACGATAAACTCAAGGGCAGCCTCTACCTCACCATCGCCGCTAGTATCTGGGGCGGGATGTTTGTGGTGGTG
This sequence comes from Secundilactobacillus muriivasis, assembly GCF_054785195.1. NCBI lineage: Bacteria > Bacillati > Bacillota > Bacilli > Lactobacillales > Lactobacillaceae > Secundilactobacillus > Secundilactobacillus muriivasis. The sequence goes on from NZ_BAABMI010000061.1 coordinate 10,534, forward strand.
AAAATCGTCGTGCCCAGCGTGCCACCGATGATTCTGGTGTGGTCGCGGTATTTGATCGCCATTATCGCCTTGGTGCTATTTTGTCTGCAACAAAAGGTCGATTGGCACATCGCTAAGCGGGATTGGCCGTTACTCATCGGCATCGGTCTGATTGGGCAACTCGCTAGTATCGTCTTTCAGGAAACCGGGACCATGCTGGCTAACGCGCAGATTGGCTCGATCGTCACCGCAACGACCCCAGCGTTCATGACGTTATTCGCCGCTTGGTTGCTCAGAGAAAAGCTCAGCTGGCAACAACTCTTCGCCGTTACCAGCGCTACAATTGGCGTGGTGCTGGCTGGTGGCGGCTTTCACGTGAAACCGCAACAGCTACTCGGCGTTGGTTCACTAACGATCGCCGCCCTGACTTGGGCCTTAATGTCCGTCTTACTGAAGAAAGTGCCCGCGCGCTACCCAGCGCTCCAAGTAACCACCGTTGGCACTGCCGTTGCGCTGATCGGGTTAACGCCCATGATCGTCATCGGCTATCCGCACTTCAACTGGGCGGTACTTACAACGCCTAAAGTTGGTGCCGGCATCCTATACCTCGGCATCATCTCAACCGCCGTGGCCTTCGTGCTCTGGAATAAGGGCCTGCAGTATTTACGTGCCAGTCAGTCCGGGCTCTTCTTCTTTTTCCAGCCCCTCGTTGGCAGTTTGTTGGGGTGGCTCGTACTGGGCGAGGCGCTGCACGTCAGCTTTGTCGTCGGTTGCCTATTGATTTTCGCAGGGGTCGGTTTGACGCTGCGTGAGCCATAACACATCAACTAGGAGGGATTTTCGTGGATCATCAACGCTTTCACTGGCTGATCATGCGAACGGAAAACCCGTTTCGCGGGACGGACCTTACCACGCACTAATCTAAATGAAGGAAGTGTCCGACTCTCCATGTCAGAACCAGTCTCAATTTCACGCCGCACCGTCCTTTTGATGGCGGTCACAACCGGCGTTATCGTTGCAAACTTAAACTTTATCCAACCCATCGAGGGCTTGATTGCCACCGACTTTCAGCTCTCGAAGGCCGCGGTGGGCGTCCTCGCCATGCTGACCCAGTTGGGTTACGCCTTTGGCCTGCTACTGATCGTTCCACTAGGCGACATTTTCGACCGGTACCACCTGATTCAGTTCATGATGGGCCTGTCGATCATCTCGTTACTCGTGGCCTTCTTAGCGCCAAATGCCGCCGTGTTCGCGGTAGCCACGACGCTGATTGGCATCACCTCAGTGGCGCCTCAAATCATCATCCCGTACGCCGGCTTCTTAGCACCCTCCCTGCAACGGGGCAAGGTGCTGGGCACCGTCTTGAGCGGCCTCTTAACCGGGATCTTGCTCTCCCGCTCGTTCAGCGGCTTACTGGGCAGCCTCGTCCCATGGCAAGCCATCTACCTAATTGCGGCCATCTTAGACTTACTGCTCCTAGCGGTCGTCCACTGGCAAATGCCTCGGGACGCACGTGGCCACCAGCAACTGAATTACATCAAGGTCATTCGCTCGTTGCCCCACCTGCTGACCAGTCAACAGCCATTGCAGGGCGCGTCCCTCAACGGTTTCTGCATGTTTGGCGTCTCCAACGTGCTGTGGTCAACCTTAGCCTTCTACCTCGCTGACCAATACCACTTAGGCAGTAACGTGGCTGGGTTACTGGGTCTGCTGGGCATCGCTGGGGTCTTAGCCGCGCCAATGATCGGCAACTTAGTCGATCACCGCTCACCCCGGCTAACGCTGGGCTTATCCATTGGCTTCTCTAGTCTAGGTTTCTTGATTTTCTGGCTCATTGGCCACTGGATGTTGGGCCTGATCATCGGCATTGTCTTGCTTGATCTCGGGACCCAGTTCAGTCAGGTCTCCAACCAAGCTATCGTCCAGTCCCTTAACCGCCAGCAAAGCAGCCGCAACAATTCCGTCTTCATGTTCAGCTACTTCTTAGGCGGTTCACTGGGCACGATGTTAGCCACCTGGGCTTGGAGCGTTGCCCAGTGGTCGGGCGTGTGCTGGGTGGCCGTTGGCTTCCTCGTACTATCACTGATCGGCCACTTCGTACTTCGCGCGCCGGAACGACTGGTAGAACCTGAATCATAACGCACTAAAAAAGTAGTTCACTGCACCCGCTAATTGGGTTACAGTGAGCTACTTTTTAGGTTGTTGTCCTTAATTGCATCGTACTGGTTGCATCTTAGGCAACTATGAAAGATCCCTTAATTACTGGGATTCAGCGTTTAACAGCATGCCCATCCCCCACCAGACCAAACCACCGGTAACCGTAGTCGAAAAAGCCAGCAGCCAGTTTTACCAAAAAGGAAGTTTTAATCATTGGAAAATACCGTGCGGAAATCGTGTTCCCGGAAGTTGGTCTTGGTGGTCAATAAGCATCGTGTAAAACGCTTACATTGCGAGTATACCATGCTTTTCCGGAACGTGATTAATATATCTATTATGAGTAGAATTAGTTTATTCTATATAAATTCCGTACAGCACTGGTTTGCTTCCTAGTAAATCGGATAACACGTTAAAACACAACATTTTATATTTTTATCGTTACAATAAGAAAAACGCACCTTTCAACAAGAAAAAGTGCGTTTTGATTTCAATTATTTTGAAAAATAAGTCCATCGCTCCCACGTCATCACAAGTTCGCGAAAATGACGTTGTTGATGCCGAGAATGTTCATCACGTACAACACCAGGACCAGCGCATTAATGGCGGTGGAAATCAGGATCACCCCATACCGGAACGTGGCCACGAACCAGCCAAAGATCCACGGGTTACGATGCCGCTGGCCGCCAAAGCGGAAGCAGAACCGAATCAAGACTAACGTGACAATGACTTGCAACACCAAGCCCAGCACGTAAACCGTTGTGCCCCCGTTCCCTACTTGAAAGAGATAGCCACCGAATGCAACGATGTCTAGAATGATTGCTAAAATTGTCATTGTCGTCCTCCTATCCTATGAGCTTCATTATAGCAAAATCACCCGCAAAGTCAGCGTTAAACTGAAGTTGCGGGTGATTTCTTAACGATTTATTTAGATGATTCGATCAACCTAGCCGCGTGTTGAGACCCGTTGACCGGCGAAGGCTGGGCGTAAAACGTGAACCCCCAAGCCTAATACCAGACCAATAACGGCTGGGACGACCCAGTCCATGCCGAGACTGGCGAATGGCAGGTAACTTTGTTGAAAGGCACCTAAAGCTTTACCAAAGGCACTCTGACTGACGACGGCTGGGAAGGCAGCCACCATGTCCAACAAGGCTGGAACGGCAGTGAAGACCACCACAAAGGCGTAAACAACTGGGTCCCGTTTGAAGAGCGGTGACGTGATCGACAGCAGGATCAAGACCATCGCGAATGGGTAGAGGAACATCAACATTGGTGTTGACCATGAGATGATCGTATCCAAACCGAAGTTAGCGGTCAAGAATGACGCCAAGCACATGAACCCTAACCATTGCCGGTAACTGACCCGGCTGAAGTGTTTGTGGAAATCTTGGGCGAAAGCGGCAACTAAACCAACGGCCGTCGTTAAACAAGTGACCGTCAACAACGTGGCTAACAGCGCGTGACCTAAATTACCCAGGTAATAAGTGACCAATTGGTTAAAGGCGACCCCGCCATCAGCGGAAACCTTGTAGTGACCTAACGTTGTGGCCCCTAAGTAGATCAAGCCAACGTAGATGACCCCGATCATCCCGGTTGCTAACACCCCAGCACGCGCAGTGACTTTCGCATTGCTCTTAGGCGTTGTCTTACCAAGTTGATTCACAGCGGTAACGACCGTAACCCCGAAGGCCAACCCGGCCAAGGCGTCCATGGTGTTGTACCCTTGCAAGAAGCCGTTGAAAAATGAGGCGTGTTGGTACGCAGCCGTAACGCTTTGATGCGCCGCGTTGCCCATTGGTGATGAGAACCCGAGGGTGAACACGCCGAAGAGCATCAACAAGAATAATGGATTGAGCACCTTGCCCACACTACTCATGATGTTGGATTCACGGTAGCTGACTAAGAATGCAGCGCCGAAGAACAAGGCTGAGAAGACCAGCAAGCCGACATGAGCGAGGTTAGCTGGCAAAAGTGGTTGCACCCCAACTGAGAATGGAATCGTTGCGGTCCGAGGTGTCCCGAAGAGCGGACCAATCGTGGCGTGGATCAAGACCATGAAGGCCAAGGCAAATACTGGGCCCAGTGGTTTACCGATATCGTAAACCCCTTTTGAATGCGTGACACTAACGGCTAAAACTGACAATAATGGCAAAACCACCGCAGTGACCAGAAAACCAACCGTTGCGAGACCCCAGTGGGCGCCCGCTAACTGCCCCAAGTGAATTGGAAAAATTAAGTTACCAGCCCCGAAGAAGAGTCCGAAAAGCATTGAGCTGACGACCAGGTACTGTTTGACCGATAACGGCTTTGGATTTAAATCGTGTAATTGTTCCATAATTTGTTACCCCCATAAAGTTAACGTTTCTCTGCTGCTGACTAATCTGAATCGGACCAATCTGATCTTCCAAAGCCCTCACTTCCTTTCCTGACTCGCAATAGTTGGTTGAGTGGTGTGCATCCGTTAGAAAACAAAAACTGCACCCCCAGTTCGACATCGAACTAAAGGGTGCAGTTAATTTAATTGCACGGTACCACCTTACATTGTCATACCATCACTGATATGACCTCTTCACGTACGGCCCGCAGGCGATACGCTAGCACGATAATGGGTGCCACCAATGTACGTTACTTAAATTCGGTACATCGCTCGAAAGGGATGTTCACCGTGGCAACCTCACTTCTTCTCACTAAACGAAGCTCACTGACAGGTCCACCACGCCTACTCAACTTTCTCATTGCGTGTTCTGTTTGATTGACACTCATATTAGTTATTTTAGTGAGAATTGTCAAGGCGTTTTGTTATTTATTTTTAATTTTATGATTAAGTTGTCATACAAAAAGAGCAGTTTAACTTCGCTCTAGCCCTTGCCAGACCTCGTTTAAACCACTCTTTCAATGTCGTTGATTATGCCATAACGTCAATAGCACCATCATCAAAATCAGTCCACCAAAACAGCAACCCCACTTACCAACTTGCCAAATCACTTTAACAGTGCCGGTTAAATGAGTATTCCCCAGGAAATAAACGACGGCAACAAACGCATCGACCAACATGTAGCCGATCATTTCACCGAAGTTACCCATCTGTCCACGGTCTAAGATCTTCGGGTATTTGAACCCTAACATCACCGCAAGAACGTTAATGCCACCAAACAGTAGCCAAAGACCAAGCTTAACCAGAATCTGGTCGCTGAGTCCCATGGCATAGATCCCCGACGTGATAATTCCTAACGCCAGCCACCACGGTCGCATCCGCGGTGCCCATAATCGACTAATCTTCAATGCTGACGACTCCTAACGTGTACCACCAATCCATCGACATGCTTGAATCCAGCTAGCAAGCCCATGCCAATGAGTGCTGCTAGAATCAGTCCCGTCAACCCGGTCACGGGACCCGTAAAACTAAACCGTTGCGCTAACCAAGGTAATGTCGTCCCCACGACTACGCCGGTTAACAAGACGGTCAGCAACCCGCCAACCCAATTAAGCGTCGCGGGTGGCGTTGTTGCTGAGACTTTAAGTTGGGTGTGTTGCTGTCGTTTCAGTTGCATGCGAATTTCCCCCTATCAGAACCCTTTTAGTGTAAGCCGATTGGGGAAAATACACTAGCAACTATTGCGTGCATGGGGGAAAGGAAACGTTGCAGAGAGCGGAAAAAAACGGTTAGAGAGCGGTGTGTAAGGCCGACAAGGTGAAAGCCATGGGTCTGGGCTTTTACCTTGTCGGCCTTACATGCAGCTCTCCGCCTTTTGGAACTCGTTTCAGCTAGAGAACAGCAAAGCACATCAACACTCACCACTCAGCTTCCCCTACTTCACCCGATAAACCGTCGTCTCCGTCGGTCCAAAATTATCCGACACCATGATGTAAGTCCCCCACAAACTCACCAACATCACCACAATCCCAATGACATAAATCAGTTTATGGAGACTGTTATACTTGGTATTTCGCCACATCGTATAAATTGGCATTAAAATGCCGACCGGTGCAATCAACCCAGACGCCAGTGTGAGTACCAACAGTAATAACCCCTCATCCCGGTTCTGATACCGTTCCGGTTGCGCTTGATCAGCTTTAGGCGTCTCTTCATGGTCTGCTCGAACCAGCGCATCCACCGATACGTGATACAAGTCACTCAGTTGAATCAAGTTATCAATATCCGGATAGCTTCGTCCAGTCTCCCACTTTGAAATCGACTGGCGCGTGACATGCAGAATCGTCGCCACCTCACTTTGAGAATACCCCGTCTGCTTGCGGGCTGCTTTCAGTTGTTGTGCAATGGCGCTCATCGATCTTCATCCCCTCATCATCGTTACTCCCAGCATAACAGACAAAAAAATCGCGCTCAACCTTGCGTTGGGCACGACCTAATATCTTGTTTTGATTTCCCGGGGAATACCCTAAACATCCTCCGCCAACGTTTCGCCTCGAACCGTAATCCGGTTGCGGCCGCTCCGCTTTGACGTATAGAGGTATTTATCTGCTCGTTTATAGGTTTCAAGATAACTGGTATCACTGGGAACAACCCGCTCCTGCCCGATGGAAATATGGACCTCCATCTCGGGCGCAAAGTCGAACCGCAACTTCCGAACTGCCCGCTGCAACTGCAACGATACTTCGGCGGCCCGCTTCGGATCCGTAATGACGTTTTTCAAAATCACGGTAAATTCCTCGCCACCGGTTCGGTAAACCACGGCTTCATACTCGACAGACTCAACTTCCCGGCTCAAGCACTGCGCCACCGCCCGCAACACATCGTTGCCGGCCACGTGACCATAGGTATCGTTGATTCGCTTGAACCAGTCAATGTCCATGCAGTAGATGGCGTAGGCGTGCCCGTTTTGTTTAAAATCGTCAAATAGTTGTTCCAAATCTTGGTTGAACGTGGCGAAGTTATGAATCCCCGTCAGTTCATCAAACCGCGCCTTGCGTTCCGTTGACGCGATTTTTGACAGTAGCGACCGACCATAAAGGAAGCACCCCAGTTGCAAAATCAACAGTGCGCTAATCTGCCGCACCCAGCTTAGCAGATCTTGGTGGGCGTAAATAACCGTGGTTAGCTTAAAAGCCGAGGCCGCCAGCAACCATAGCCCGCCAAAATACAACCAACCACTATGCAGAATTTTCCGTGAGCTCGCGAAGATGGCAATTTCAACCACTATGACGAGGGCGTAAAATAAAATCGCATTCGCCGTATAGGTTTTGGTATTGTAAACAAACCACATCGTTGTTAACCCAAGGGTGCTCAGCAGTTGCCACCGCGTTCGTGTCTGAAGCGTGAAATTATAAAGCGCGATCAGTTCAAGATTAAGGTACGTCCAGTGAAAGCCCATCATGACAGTTGAGAGGTGAGCATTTGTCCACGATTCCGATTGAACAAACAGCATGAATAAAATGCCGCCCACTATCATGATGGCGTTGCGGTGACGCCGAATCCACATGTTCGTCGTATCTTCTTTTAGCCATACAAAAATTGAAATCGCACCCAACATCACGATCACGTTAGCAATCAACGATGAAAAGTACGACATGATTATAATATGAAGAGGCACGGGTCGCCGCCACCACCTTTCCGGTTCATTTTTTGACATCAGTATCATTATAACCCCGGAAATATGATGAATGCACGGTTTAATTTGACGCAATGGGTTATTGCTTGGTATAACTACCGCTAACAGTAGCTTAATGTTTAATTATAATATGATTAGATTAGTATTCCTAAACTTGTGACTGCCGTGAAAAGCGCGTACCCTAAAATTGCGAACGTTTTATAATTTTGAACATCTCGCAATTGGGGGAAATTGAATTGAAAGCACCGCAAAAAACACCACGAGTTTTGATTGAACCATATGCCACCTGGAATCGCCGAATTGGCCCTTTTAGTACCGCAACGTTCATTCTGATGATCGTTACGATATTCTATCACCCGTTATGGCTAAGTCTCCTAACCGGTGTGCTTATTTTTATTAACGTTGTCATCGACCTCTGGATATTGTGGCTAAACGAACGAAAAAAGTACCGGCTACGGCACGCAAAGCAGCATCATTAACATCAATCAAGAAGTCAGTTACTGACCTTATTGGTTGGTGTTTTTTGCTGTGCTAATTGCGTCCGTTCGCGCTCAAACCGCGCCATTTTCTGTTTTAAAAATGCCTTTTGCTGGTTGATGGATGCAATCCGCTCGTCCAATTCCTGATCTAAGCGTTGCAGTAGCTGAATGCCATCCGTAAAGGCTGCCTCGGTGCTATCCGATTTAAAAAGCCTCATTACGCGCTGGCATTCCGCCACTGATGCGCCTAATTGCCGAAGATGAACCACCTTGTTCAAAGTATCAAGGTCCTCATCCGAATACTCCCGCCGACCCTGCGAATCGCGACTAATGTTCGTCAGCAACCCAATCTTTTCGTAGTAGCGTAACGTATCATAGGTAACGTGATACTGCTCCGATACCTGTTTGATGGTCTTCATTGGTTAAGCCCCACTTTTTTTAGTTTTCGCTTGCGCTAGTGTAACACCAGCGTGCTAGGCTAGTCAAAGTTGTTCGAAACCATTTGATTTGTTAGCGAAAGGAAGAATTTTAAATGCCATCTAAAACTATCACCCTCATCACCGGTGCCAACCGTGGGATGGGCTTTGAACTTGCCAAAACACTCAGTCAACGCGGCCAACAAGTTATCTTAGGTTCCCGCGATTTAGCGAAGGGCCAAGCCGCCCAAGCCCAACTCGCCGACCTTGGGTTAACCGTCGATGTCCTTCAACTTGACGTCACGCAACCCGATTCAGTAACGGCAGCGGTCGAAACCATTGAAGCCAAATACGGCTACCTCTCAATTCTCGTCAACAATGCCGGCGCGGTGTTCGACCGGGGACAGCAGCCATCCACCATCACCGCCGATAGCCTTCGTGCCGATTTCAACCTGAACTACTTTGGCCTGATTGATGTCACTCAAAAGCTGTTACCGTTGTTGAAATTAGCACCATTCGCTAAAATCATTAACGTTTCAAGCATGATGGGCTCAAAAACGGAAGCGTTAAATCCCGATTCCGAAGTCTACCGCGCTTCCGCTGTTGGCTACCAGTCCTCTAAGGCTGCAGCCAACATGTACACGGTACAATTGGCTAAGGAACTGAAAAACGTTGGCCTGCCAATTACCGTTAACGCCGTTGATCCAGGCATGGTCGCCACTGAATTCGGTGGCGTTTCACCTGACTGGGCAAAGGCCCACGGTGCGCAATCCGTTGACTTTGGGATTGCTCGGATGGTTGAATTGGCGACCACGACAGATAATGACGTGACCGCGACGTTTAGTAATACGCATGGGGAAGTTGCTTGGTAGAGAAGATATAAAAATGACGCGATTTTTTTTGAGAAAACTCGCGTCATTTTTTATGTTATTTGACTGCTATTTGACTGCTATTCTAGATACCTTAACCAACTTATTCGGCGTCACCCGGTACAGCCCAGTCTTAAAGTGTTGGTGATAAACCTTCCCCACCATCACGGTAAAGGTTCGGTGCCATTCCGGAATGGCGACATATTGGTACTGATTGAGTGTTGTATGGAACTGCTTCGCCGGCATATCAAAGTTTTCCTGACCAATAACCTTATCCGAGAAGAAGTAGTAACGACCAACATAACCCGCAAAATAATTATCAACGTCAGTGGGATGTGGATCCACCAGCAGAATCTTCACGTGGTTATCCTGATAGCTCTGGTGTGCGATGCGGGTCATTTGGACTGGTAGTTCGTTTTCACCGATCGAGTTGTTGTACTGAATCCCGTTGATTTCTGAGAACATCATAATCACGGAGAAAATCATCAGCACAAAGGCTGAGATTTGGTACACGTTCTTCGAAATAATCGACTGGAACGAACGGATACTGCGTTTTTCAATTCGCTGTTCCATAAACGCGCGATCCATGGCAATCGCCATTGCAACGACCCCAACTAACAGGTTCAAGATCACCATACTAGACATGTAGCGCTCGAAACCGTCCAGAACGATTGCTTCTGCGTACGGCATCGACACCACGTACATCGCGAATAAACTGATGTAGTAGCTGACGAACACAAAGTCGATGGCAATCAGCGTTTTCAGCAAGTTGTTATGCTTGTGACTGATGAACCGAATCGCCAGCCAAGCGACTAGCAGCGTGATGTTAATCAACAACACGCCCTTAGTCGACAACGAGTTACCGCTAAAAATCTGCTCTAAGAATTTATGCCCGATCTTAGCAACGACTTTGCCACCCTCACTCGCTAGTTGATGCGAGTAAGCCTTGGTACTGATTTGGTGCTTGGACACCGTGGTAAATACCGTTTTAACGTGGTTATCCCACCAATAAAACGGCAGAAAGCCGACACCAGCCGAAAGCGCCGTTCCAAAAATCGCAACCGGCACCCGCTTCCACCAATGGCCACGCTGGTTCACAACCAGTTGATACAGCAGGAAGCCAGCTAAAATGGCCACGTAAAAGCCACCCGAGTTCTTGATCAGTAACAGTGCGCTGGCAAACAACATCGTATGCAGGCATTGCCGAACTGGCTCTTTTCGGTAAACGTAAATCCCGATAATACCCGCTGCTGCCACTACCGGCAACACATAATCCACCAGCAAATTATTCATCCGAATCGCGATATTAAACACGTTAGTCACCGCGATCACAAAGCAAAGCATGAACGACATCAAGCCCCGCGTGCGGTCACGAATGGCGCCAAAAAGTGCATAGAGCGATGACCAGATAATCAGAAACTGGCCCACGATCATGGCGCCATCGCTGAACCCAACTAACTTCACGAAGTAGGTAATGTACAACGCCATTTCAGGCGGATACGACGTAAAGGTCACGAGCGATGCATCCGCAGCTGCTGGTAAATGCCCCTCAAACAGCAGAAATTTAACGATCAACGCCCAGTGGGAATAGTTATCGTAGTGGATCAGTGGGCTAGCATAGAGAATTCGAATCATCAACAGGCCCAGTAACACCATCCAGATATCGAAGTAGTGGATGCCTTCGTATTTGAACCGAAACCGATTGCCCTTGAACAGCACCAGAATCATCCGAATGATGAAAAAGGCAATCCCCAAGCCGATAACGACCTTGAAGCCAAGGTTGAGCAACTTCATCATCGCAAAGCCATACATGATCAGCGTTTGCGTCAACATGGCCGTGATCCACGAGAGGTACTGGTTGATGCCCAGCATCCGGAGCATCCCGGTGAAACCGATTAAGCTGATGATGTAGATTGCGATGCCGAGGATGGACATGAGTGGGCCTCCTTTTTTAGAGTTTGGTGGTGCTTGTTTTTGGGTGTTGATTGTTATTGTGGTGCTGGCGACGTACTTTCTGCCAGCGTTGGTTTCGGCGCCACTGGAGATTTTATTTCCCGGGAATTAATCACTATGAAATTACTATTTCACAACTTGTTCCCTCGGCCACGCCGAAACGCGTTCGGAGAAGCAGAGAGCTATGTGTAAGGTGACTTCAGCTAAAACGCCCAAAGCCCCGATAGTTATTACCTATTATCGGGTGGTGCTGGCGGCGTGCTTTCTGGCAACGTTGGTTTCGGCGCCACTTTAGATTTTATTTCCCGAGTTTTGGATATTATGAAATGACCATTTTGAAACTTGTTCCCTCTACCACGCCGAAACGCGTTCGGAGAAGCAGAGAGCTATGTGTAAGGTGACTAAGGTAAAAGCCCAAACCCGGGGCTTTTACCTTAGTCACCTTACACGCCGCTCTCTAACCGCTTCTCCTCACGCTCTATTTCTAAACACACTAACCCGTCTCTCCAAAGTCCTCAACCGCATCGTCAAATTCATATTCAACTCATCAAACGGCGTCACCCACGCATCCTGCTCCTTTGGCAACTCGCCGTTACTGCCGTCGTAGATGATTTGCATGTAGTGGTTGCGATCCTTTTGCGCTCTCATCACGATGGTTGCGCCATACGTGACCTCGCCCGCGTCGTTTTGAATCAGGCGAATAATCTTGCCGGTGAAGTGGATTGGGACCTTGCCGTGGAAGATGACGCCTTCGAAGGCCTGCTGGTCTTTCAGTACTTGCGTCACGTCCTTCGTGGTAAACGACAGGCCCGAATCCGAGACGTCGTTGGTGTGAATCACCAGCCAGTGGTCGGTGCCCGTTGCCTTGATTCGGCCCACCACGTGGCGGTCAAAGCGCTCGGCATTTCGGTACACGTTTCGGCCCATGGCAATGAACACGCAGAAACTGAGGTTGATAAAGTGCATCATCAGCCAGAACGTGATGACACTTCCCACCATGATTTCAGCGCCCCACTTACCGTAGTTGAACTTCACGATGGCAATCAACGTGATTAACCACATGAAGAAGTACGGCAGGATGTAGAGCTTATCCTTGATAGAAAAACTGACTTTCTTTTGGGTGACTTTAAAATGCTTCGCGCGAATCCGCAACGTTTCCAAAATAACCGGTAAAAACAAGTACGGCGCAAAGAAGGTCTCCTGCACCTCGCCCCACCGCTCATTTCGAATTTCGCTGGAGGCATCGTTCAGGACGTAGTGTAATAGGAAGTATCCTGGCGCCCAAACGATCATCAGCACCCAGAAATTGGCGTTCACCACCTGAAATTTGAACAACGCATACAGGATTGGTGCTGCGATGTAAATCAAACGGCGCAAAAACGACCACCAATAGAGGTAGGTGTTGATCAAGATAATTCGGTTAAGTAACGGAATCTTCGGGTTCGTAAAAATGTGCAGGTTTTGGCAGCTTTGAATCACGCCCCGCGCCCACCGGGTCCGTTGCTTGATCACGCCCTTTAAGTCAATTGGCGTAGTGCCACTAGACTGAGCCTGAGTCGTTGCAAAACTAGAGTAGCCCGCAATATTGATCTTGGACCCCAACTCGAAGTCCTCAGTGATGGTATCAGTTGGAAACCCACCGACTTCATCCACGGCTTTTCGGAGAAACATTGCGTTGGATCCCGTAAACAGTGCCGTTTGGTTATGGCCGTTTAGGATGTTAACATCCCGGGAAAAGAAGTCCTGCTCATTGGCCACGATTTTTTCTGAAAAGAGGTTAAATTGAAAAATATCGGCGTTATAAAAGCTCTGCGGGGTTTGAATAAATCCCAGTGGTTTCGTATGATCTGGGTCTTCTTCTAACCGTCGAAAGTTCCGCAAGAAAATCGGCACCGTGTCTTTCAAGAACCCTGAAAATGGAATCATGTCCGCGTCAAATAGCGCGAATAATGGTGCGTCCAACTGTGCCAGCGCGTGATTGATGTTGCCTGATTTGGCTTCATGGTTGCCTTCCATACCGATATATTGCACATGATATTTAGCCGCTAAGGTCGCGACTTCTGGTCGGTTACCATCGTCACAGACCACGATGTTGACCTTTTCTGGTTCAGGATAGTCGATGAAGGTGGCAGCGTTGATCGTCTTTTGCAACAACTCAACGTCCTCGTTATGCGTCACGATGAGAATATCAACGCGCGGCACCGGTTGCGTTGGCTCATAATCTGGGATGATAAAGTCTTCTTGACTCTGAGATTCCAGCAACCGAAAAATAATCAGCACATACGCGGTTAAATTTGACACGACTTCGCTGATCACCAGCGCTAACCCGAAAATCAGCACCGGTAAATTAGTCCCCAACGGAATCGTGAAGAAGATGCGCCACAGCAGGTATAGCACCGATAATCCAATGGCGATAAAGTATACGAATTTACGCTTTCTGCTCATGACCATGATGCGACGACTCCTTCTTAAAGATCCAGCGTTTCTGCACCTGATAGCTCACCAGGAACAGCAAGAAATCCACCACCACTTTAACACCGGTGGTGATCAACGTTAAGCTGTGCCCCGATGCAACCATGACGCTCAGTGCGTGCGTGGCGTAGCCGGAAATCAGCATTTGAATGCACATTAATAAAATGTATTTGATCAACGTGGCGTGTCCTTGGTGGTCAAATACCATGTGGTGGTTGACCGTATAGTTGACAATAGCCGACAACAGTCGCGCGATGATGGTGGCTGAAAGTACCGTGTCCAGTGAATAAGTGGTGGTAATATGTACGATCAGGGCAAATAGACCGATGTCGACGATAAACGACAACAGACCACTCAACGCAAACTTAATGAAGCGCAGGTAAATCGACAACGAATCGCGAATCACCCGGAAGTGGGAGGCCGAGTTGTTGTCGATATAAATGGTTTGAATAGGCTGCTCGTGAATGCCGACGTGGTTGGCCTTAGCTTGTAATAACATCTCAAACTCAAAGGCGTAGCGCTGTCCGGTAAACGTTAGCGCGGTTTTAGCGTAGGCGATTGGAATCACCCGTAGCCCAGTTTGGGTATCCGTGATGGGTAGACCGGTCAATCCCCTAACCAACGCGTTCGTCAGCAGGTTGCCAAACCGGCTTCTCAGCGGCACTGATTTCGGAAAGGTCCGCTGCCCGGTCACCATATCATCGGGGGTTTTGGCAAATAAGTCGATGCAATTGAGTAGATCAGGCACCGTGTGTTGCCCATCTGAATCCATCGTGGCGACGCCGACAATCTCTGGATAATCTTGGATAAAGGCCGTAAAACCTTGTTTAAGCGCCATCCCCTTCCCGTGATTATCAGTGTTATAGATGATACGAAGCCGCTCGTGATACTGGGTTGCTAGTTGCTGGAAAATTTGCTTATCTGCACTCCCATCATCCACAATGATGATCCGTTGATCAAACTGGTTGGTCGCCAAGAGTTGCCCGATTAACGTCACCAAGTTTTGATCCGGATCAAGTGCTGGAATCAGGATACCGATACGCTGTGTGATTGGTTTAATCATGTGAGTGATTGCTCCTTTGCCTTCATTTTCCGGTTTTATCTAACGGTTATATAACCAATGTAACATTAAACAATGTGTCGCATTGGTCTAGACGTCTTAATTCTAACACTTTTTTTCATGAAAACGATCACTATTTTAATTTTACTGCAACCACTTAAAAAGATGGTTGCTTTGGTATAATTATTAATAAAATGACAAACTTTATCAGGTGATCATTCCTGAGTTGATTCGGGATAACTATCCTGTTCGTACTCAATTCTAATTCGATAAAACCACGTTTGACTAAAAAGGAGTTTCCCCATGTCTTGGCTATTCGTCATCATCCCGGCCCTACTCGCTGGTCTCGTTCAGGGACTCACCGGTTTCGGAACTGGCATTATCCTCATGATTTTTCTCCCCAGCATCCTGCCCATGGCGCAGAGTGCCGGGGTAGCTGCGCTGATTCCAATGGTGTCGATTGGTATCATGGTGCACCGTTACCGGCATGCGCTTCAGTTCAAGCGGCTGATCTGGCCATTTTTAGTTTACGCAACCGTGGCCTCCTTTTCGATTCACATCGGTAAGCTGTTAGACGTTCAAGTCTTGAAGCTGATGTTAGGTGGCTTGCTGACCGCCTTGTCGATTTACTTTCTGCTTAATAAATCCGCTGGTGACCGGCACTATCCGTTACCCGTGGTGATTGTGTTTACGATAATCTCCGGGTTCTTTAACGGCTTATTTGGGATTGGCGGTCCTCTAATGGCGCTGTACTTTCTCTCGTTATCCCGCACGAAAGACGAGTACATGGCATCCATTCAGACCTTTTTCTTGATCGATATGACCTACGTCACGCTGTACCGGGTAGCGAACCACATTCTGACCATTGATACGATTCCGGTGATTGCGCTTGGGGTGGTCGGGGCCGTTTTAGGGACGACTTTGGCGAACCATTTGTTGAACCGGATGAATTTGGATTTGGTGCGGCACGTGATTTACGTGTTTATTGGGTGTGCGGGGATTTTTTACCTCGTTACTTCGCTTTGAGATGATTATTGTTAAAACACCCACAATTCGTTGAATTGTGGGTGTTTTGGCTGCAATATTTTATATCTGTATACCAAATTGATTCACGAATTTTCACATGTTAAACTATTTTTAGAAAAACAGCAAGCTTCACAGTCTTTCAGTATATTAAGGAGTTATGCTTACCCACAAAACCCGCTCTTAATTTAGCAATTTTTTACATTGCAATTTTTCATAAAATTGCACATACATTCAAACATACCATCGAAAAACTGGAGGAGTCATGGTCAAAAAGGGAAAATCCACAGACGCTTTGATGCGGCATATTCGCGACAAACATCATATTAACGTTTCCGGTAGCAGCGGAAAACAAGCCTTGCTCGATATGGGATATTTTCATGGTTACAAAGCCTATCGAATTGATCGTCATGCACAATCAATTGGATTAACTGATTTTCAACAAGTACAGGCCGTTCACAAATTTGACAATCGTTTAAAAGCGTTGATGTATCCCGTTATGATGAGTATTGAGACCTCACTAAAGAATCGGACAATCGCAATTATCGTACGCGATAACAGCCCAGTAATTGATGACGTATTTGAGAAAATCTTAACGCGCTTTAGAGAAGAAAACATTGGCTCAAAAAAATATAAAGAACGCATGCGTGATCGTTTACGCCTCAAAAATCGTATTGACGCTCTAATTGCTGAACGATATGGATCAACACCTATGATTCAACACTTTGTACACAACGGTGATGGTGTACCGATTTGGGCAATTTTCGAATTATTTACAATGGGCGATTTTGGCGCATTCCTCGGAGTTATGAATCGAGAAAGTCGAGTAGCGCTACTAAATAATGTCGACCAATATGATAAGGCCTCTGATACTGTCGCTGATTTCATGGTTGTCCACGTCTTTTTATTAAAAGACCTTCGCAATGCGATTGCACATAACAGCATTGTGTTTGATTGTCGGTTCAAACACATGCAGGTTCGTGATTCAATTGCGAAACAGTTGCAACAAAAGATGAAATTTCAAAGTAAAATCACTTTTGAAAGTATTACTGATTACCTTGCGTTAATGGTGTACTACCTCTGTGCATTGAATACACCACATCGTGAAATTTATCGACTTATAACCGAATTTGAATCCGCTGTTAACGATTTTCGACAAAGCCTCAATTCGAAATCAATCGCCGATATGATACTCACTACCGATGTTTTTAGTAAGATTGAGGATCTTAAAAACGCTGTAAGTATTAGTTAAATAACTGTGTTTAAGGGTAGTCGGATTTAATTGACGTCACTAGCAAGCGTCAGGTATAATAAAATTACAATAGCGGTGATCCTTTTCGGAGGACACTTGAGGTCAGGGACTAGGAGAAGCTTTGCTTCGAACATTCGTTGGCCTTTTTTTGTAACTGTAGACATTTTTTTAAACCAAGAGTTCTGTCAATTCACTAAAAGGGGCTATAATCACTTGGATTATGGCCCCTTTCGTTGACTTAATTTTCATTTTTACTAAAATTGCAGCATTTTTCAGTAGCTAATATAGCATAACTGAACTATTTTCCTCGAGACTAAACGCGTTCCAAGAAGCAGAGACCTGCACCTAAGCTCCTCCAGCCACAAGCCCCAAAAACCGGGGCTTCTGGCTGGAGGGGTTTAGGCTCCGGTCTCTAACCGCTTCTTTCCACGCTCTCTACTGAGCTGTATACCCACCATCCACAACAAACTCACTCCCAGTCGAGAATGAGGATTCATCTGATGCTAGGTACAGCGCCATGTTGGCGATTTCTTCTGGTTCACCCAAGCGGCCCATTGGGTGTAATGACTCTAATTGTTCACGCATTTCTGGGTAAACATCCACCATCGGCGTATGAACATAGCCTGGGTGAATCGAGTTGATTCGGATTGGGTAGTGATTTTCCGCACAATATAAGGCGGCGGACTTCGTCAACATCCGAACGGCGCCCTTCGCTGCGTTATAGGCAAACAGGTTGGAGATCCCAATCAAGCCCGCAATTGACGATAGGTTAATAATTGAACCACCGTTGGCCTTCATTTCTTTGATGCCAAGTTTAACGCCCCACATCACACCATCTAGGTCGACAGATAGCACTCTGTGCCAGTCGTCTTCAGTAATTTCTTCGGCGTTGTTAAAGGACAGGATCCCGGCATTATTCAAGATAATGTCAATTTGACCAAATGCTTCCTTGGTCGCCGTCATGACCTTTTCCCACTCCGCCTCTTTTGCGACATTTTGTTTCACAAAAGTAGCGTTATCACCAAGTGATTCAGCGGCCTTAACGCCTTGTTCTTCGTCCACGTCGGTAATGACAACCTTCGCGCCTTCTTTAACAAACCGCGTTGCGCAAGCCAAGCCGATTCCCTTAGCTGCCCCTGTAATAATTGCTACTTTGCCATCTAAACGTCCCATACTAAAAGTCCCCTTTTTGATGCGTCGTCATGTATGCAGGCGATACATTGATGTCTTTATCATACATCTTTTGTAAGCGTTTTCAATATCTAAATGAAAATTATTTGAAAATAATCGAACTGCATTTATTGCTGACCAACAAACCCCCTTTTTAGTCAAAATCACTGCACATTAGTTCATTCCTAACACCGCCAAAATTTCATGCCCCACGTTCATGAAACCGCTTGCAATTCTCCCTGATTGTGCGATAATGATCAATGAATTCAAACATGAAAGGATGTTTAAACCTTATGAAAATTAAAGCAGCCGTTGTTGAAAAGCAAAATGCCGATTTTGAGATTAAGGACGTCGATCTCGCCGAATTAGGCGCCGATGACATCCAAGTACACATGGTCGCCAGTGGGATCTGCCACTCCGACGAAGCCCTTCGGATTGGGGACGCCGTTATCGACTACCCCATCGTTTTAGGGCACGAAGGTTCCGGGATCGTTGAAAAGGTTGGCCCAGAAGTCACCCAATTCCAACCCGGTGACCACGTTGTTTTGAGCTTCTATGCTTGTGGTAACTGTAAGAGCTGTTTGAAGGGGATTCCAACCCAATGTGAAAACTACGCTGCCAATAACCTGTCCGGTGTCCGGCCAGATGGTAGCGCCCACTTTACTGAAAACGGCAAGAAAGTTGCTGACATGTTTGACCAAAGTTCGTTTACTTCAACGACCATCGTGCGTGAACGGAACGCCGTCAAGGTTGACAAGGACCTTGATTTACGGAAACTTGGCCCTCTGGGTTGCGGCTACGTCACTGGTTCCGGGACCGTTTTGAACACGTTGAAGCCAAAGCCTGGTGACACCATCGCCGTCTTCGGGACTGGTGCCGTTGGTTTGGCTGCCATGATGGCTGGCCGGATCTCAGGTTGTACTAAAGTTATCGGGATCGACATCGTTGATTCTCGGTTGGACTTAGCCAAGGAATTAGGCGCCACTGACGTCATCAACTCCAAGGGCATCGACGTTGTGAAGGCTGTTAAAGACCTCACTGGCGGCTACGGTGTTGACTGGGCCGTTGATACCACCGGTGTTACCAAGGTGATGGAAGATTCTATCGGCGTCCTCGCACAAGGCGGGACCACCGCAACCATCGCCGTTACCCCTAACCACATCGACTTGGATACTTGGAACGACCTGTGTGTCGAAGACAAGAAGGTCGTCGGTGTTAACATGGGCGATTCAATTCCACAAGTTGACATCCCTCGCTTGATTGAATTCTACAAGTTAGGCATGTTCGACTTCGATAAGACCGAAAAGTTCTACAAATTCAGTGAAATTAACGAAGCCAACGCCGATTCTCGTTCAGGCAAGACCATTAAGCCAGTTCTGATTATTGACGATAGCTACGAACCAGGTAAATAACTTAACGCTAACAGTTAAATAACCCTGTAACGCCACCCACTTCAGCGCAAGTGGATGGCGTTTTGTGTTCTTTAGCGGCCGGTACCTATCCGGAATTTGACGGACCCTTACCAATCCACAGTTGATAAATCAAAGTTTTAATTTTGACTGACTATCAAGGTATTTAAGATAATCTATGCTATACTAAGGGTGTCTTAATAATGTGAATTTGTTATAACGGAAGGAGTTAAGCGATGAACGAAATTAAATCTCAGCGTCAGATTATACAAGTGGGTAATTCACTGGCCATTACAATTCCAGCTAATATCGTGCACAAACTGAAGCTGCAACGGGGCGATGCCATCGATGTTGCGTTCCGGAATGATATCCAACTCGACGATGAGTTCTACCAGAGCTTAACCGCCGTTACGGATCAGTATCAAGGGTCTCTGGACCTTCTTCGAGGTGAAGCCTAATGCGTTATCTCACTGCCGACGAGCTCGTCGCCATCAACAGCCACTTAGCCCTCAAGGAAGGCAAGCAGCCCGGAATCGCTAAGGCCGAACAATTAAATAAAATTATCGCCGTCCCACAAGCCAACTTCTACGATCATAGCTTAAGAGAAATGGTCGCCAACAAAACCGGCTTCCTGTTAGTAGCCATCATCAGCGGCAAGCCATTTAGCACCAACAACTTACAAACGGCAGTCATCGCAGTCGCTGCCCTAGCGGACTTAAACGACTACGAACTCACTTTCAGCACAAGCCAACTCGCCGATTTAGCGGTGGAGATCGAGCATACGGATAGTGAAGCGATTGATTATGATCGGTTGTTTAAGTTGTTTGATGCTAATTTGAAGATGAAGTAGAGCGCAAACCGAAGCGGTTAGAGACTGGAGCATAAGGGCACCATCATTAAAATCCCGGGTTTTGGGATTTTGATGATGGTGCCCTTATGTGCAAGTCTCTGCTTCGGTTTGCGCGTTTCGGCGTGGTCGCCAGAACGAACTAATGCTGACAAACTTCTCAATTGAACTGACCTCCGGAAAATAAAAGCCCACACCGAGCCGAAAACAACGTAATATCAATGTTCATCGCCATCACGCATTCAATAATAGTGGCGCTGGCACCCTTGTTTGCAACTCTTTGCTTCGGTTTGCGCGTTTCGGCGTGGTCGCCAGAACGAACTAATGCTGACAAACTTCTCAATTAAACGGGCTTCCGGAAAACAAAAGCTCACACCAAGCCGAAAATAACGTAATCGCAATGCGCGTCGCCATCACGCACTCAATAACGTACCGCAGGATCAATTGCCTCTTTATACACGGATTCCGACTTCAAAACTTAAAATTTACACCAAGTCCCTGAATTATTCACCAGAAACTCCAAAATCCCCATCAAACACATGATTCAAGTGCTTGATGGGAATTTTACGTTTT